>JAEWMM010000213.1 GCA_023457175.1 Bacillota bacterium
GCTCCACCGGCTGTTCCGTCTCCCTTTATGGCCTGGGTGGCGTCGTAGCTGTAAAATCATCGTGTGAAACGGCATTTTTCTATCGGAATGCGATCAACATTATAGCGCTGACCACCAACTGGGAGGACTCCAAAGCGGATTGTATAAACCGCATGTGGTTTTCTTCACGTTACCAGCTTTTAGAGTCGTTGGCCTGCGGCGCATATATCAATTTTCCTAGCCTTAAAAACGCGAATTATATGCAGGCTTATTACGGCAAGAACCGAAAAAAGCTGGTGCGTGTAAAGGCGCGGATGGATCCAGATAACATTTTCTGTTTTCCACAAAGCATTCATCCTTAATTTCTGACGTTGCCAGCATTGTTTATCACGCGTTTCACGCCGGCTACCCGCTTGTGGGAACCCTCTACCCGGCCGCAGGAACAGGTCGATATGTCTGGCACATCACCTGTTCCGGACCCCGGCTATAACACATAAAAGTGCAGCAGCGGGCAAGTCCCCGCAGCTGCACTTTTATGTGTAAAGGTATGCCGTCTTATAATGTGATTATTGTGCCTGCGCCCAGCGTCTGAGCCTCCTGTGGGTCGTGGGTGACGAGCAAGACGGTCTTGCCTTGAATATGCTTGCGCGTTTGGGCCATCACTGTCGCTTTGGCAGCAGCATCCAGTCCTTTAAACGGCTCATCCAGAAACAGGATATCGTAATCTGCCATTAAAGCGCGCAAAAGCGCTACGCGCCGGCGCATACCGCCCGAGAGCTCGCGTACCGGCTGCCCTATGCAGCCCGACAGCCCTGCGGCGTTAAGCGCGTCAATAACGGCCCTCGTGCTATGACTGCGGCAAACCAGCCGGATGTTCGTCACCGGGCTTAGGTTCTCGCACAAGCGGTCTTCTTGAAAGACAGCGCTGAGCCTGAACCCCGTTACACCGCTGATATGTCCGCTGTCGGGTTGCTCAAGTCCCATAAGAATACGTAGCAGGGTGGTTTTTCCACGGCCGGAGGGCGCCATAAGACAGGAAATTTCACCTGCCGGAATAACTGCCGAAAAAGCCTTAAGCACGTCATTTTCGGCAAAAGCTTTGCTGATATTCCTGATAATAATATCCGGCACAGGTCACATCCTTTCCAGCCGCGTAACGCTGACATCGAGCAGCGCAAGGAACACCCTCTCAAAAAACAGGCTGACCAGAACAATTACCAGCGTCCAGCAAAACAGGTCGGGGGTATCCAGATAGATTTTGGCATTATACAGCTGCTCGCCCATAGAGCCCTTGGGAATTCCGATAACCTCGGCGGCGATACCCGACTTCCAGCACAGTCCCAGCCCCACCGAGCAGGCTGCTCTAAAATAGGGCAAAACCTGCGAGAGGTAGATGTACCGCAGGCGCGGGACGGCTGACAGCGCAAAAACCTGCGCCATTTCCAGCAGATGACGGTCGGTACTGCAAATTCCACTAAGCACGTTGGTATAAACCACTGGAAAAACCATTAGAAAGGAAATGAGCACCGACAGATTTTTGGAAGACACCCAGATAAGCGCAAGCACAATAAATGACGCGACCGGTATCGCTTTAATGGCGGAGACAACCGGCAATAAAAGCGCCCGCACACAGGCAGACCGCGCGGCAAGCGCCGCAAGCACGACGCCAAAGGCAGCAGCCAGAAAAAACCCGCCCGCAATGCGCAGCAGCGAATAAGTGATAATTTTCCAGAATGCTGTTGTGGCGGCAAGCGCCCAGATGCGCATAACCACCGTGGCGGGTGAGACCAGCAATAGCGGCTGCCCTAATGCCATGCTGCCCAGCTGCCAGAGAATCAGCCAGAACAGCGCGGCCCGGAGTTTGATGCGGCGCGTCTTGTTCTTTGGCTTAGCGGCTGTAGTAGAAATCATCGGTCGGAAGGGCGCCGCCCACAGACTTTTCGTTTTGCTCAAACAGTACATTGAGATAGCCTGAGAGCTTATTCTTCATTTCGCT
The DNA here is from genome assembly GCA_023457175.1 of Bacillota bacterium. Lineage (GTDB taxonomy): Bacteria > Bacillota > Clostridia > Oscillospirales > Ruminococcaceae > Yanshouia. The sequence goes on from JAEWMM010000213.1 coordinate 1,976, forward strand.
GCCTTCAATAAAGGTGATGTTGCATAGTGGCAGTGCCTTTTGGGCGATAGCAGCGGGTACGATATCGTACTTTTCTACCAGCGCGGCGGCATCGGCAATATTGGCGTTTACATAGTCCGTCGAAGCCTTATAATAGTCCAGGAAGGCGGAAACCGCTTTTGGATGTTCCTTGGCGTAGGCAGTCCGCACCACCACAACGCCGGTAATCAGCGACGAGGGGGCTGCTGCGTTGGCCTGGAGGACGTCCCATTCCTTGGTTAAATCCAGCGCGGTACGGATGGCGGGCGCTTTAACCTGCGCGGTGGTGGCAAACGGCTGGGGCAGCATGGCAATGGCGTTTTCGGTACCGGCAAGAACCGCCACGCATTCGGCGTGCTCACTCTTCCACTCGATGGTTACGTCGTCGGTCAGGCCGTTCTGTGCAAGAATGTAATTAAGCGCATACTCGGGCGTCGCGCCCTTGCCGCTGGCATAAATGGTCTTACCGCGCAGGTCTTCGACCGACTTTACAGTATCGCCGCTCTCGACGATATAAAGCACGCCGAGGGTGTTTACAGCCAGCACCTGCACACCACCCTTGGTGTTATTGAACAGCACCGAAGCCAGATTGGCGGGCACGGCGGCAATGTCGACCTCGCCCTTAACC
>JAEWMM010000214.1 GCA_023457175.1 Bacillota bacterium
GCCCCATGATAACCGATATCTGCGGCACGACGCCGGACGCCAGCGTATTGCGGAAAAAGATATCGCCAAAACCCGAAAGCGCGTCAACGCCTTCTTGAATGCGTGCGCCGCCGGAATCGTTCATTCCGATGACGGGCGCGCCCGTTTTAATCGCCAGATCTAATACCTTGCAGATTTTTCTGGCATGCATTTCGCCCAGAGAACCGCCCATGACGGTAAAATCCTGAGCATAAACATAGACCAGACGGCCGTCGATGTTGCCATATCCGGTTACAACTCCCTCACCGGGGATTTCAACATTTTCCATGCCGAAACTGGTGCAGCGGTGCTCGACAAAGGCATCCAGCTCGATGAAGCTGTCCTTATCCAGCAGCAGGGCAATTCTTTCGCGGGCGGTCAGCTTTCCACTCTCATGCTGCTTGGCAGCACGCTTTTTACCTCCGCCTAAAAAGATGCGGGACTTTTTTTCGCGCAGTTCTTCTATTATTTGTATTGACACAGAATCTTCATACTCCTCATAAAGATTCTCCACCAAACGCAGCCGAACCCAAAACTATTCATGCTGCGTTCCAACTAATTTTAAACGTTATTTTAAAAAAAGTCTATACTTTATTGTATCGTCGACAAACATTCATGTATTGTCACTAAACCCGAATAGAAACTGAACAATATTTTGTCGATTATTTTGAGCCGCCCATTATACAAGTGAGATTAATAAGCCAAAAACAACGATGTCGATTTTAATTATTGAAATACTATATCGATAAACGAAACAATATATGCTAATTTCCGCTAATCGGCCGCACAACTGAAACCGCTTATTTTGAGAGCAAAATACGGGTGTCTGTCCTCAGGCGCAAGGCAGCGCGTCAGGGCTGACCTTTGCGTCGCTCAAGCGCTTCAAGCTGCGCCACATGCGTGTCTATCGAGCGGTCGATGCATTCGCGCCGCCGTTCCAGCTCCATAATTCTTTCATCGAGCGCCCTGCGGGACATGAAGCGCTCAAACAGCTCACGCGGCAGAGCAATGTTTACCAGTATTGACATCAGCACGCCAATGCCGGTGTCGAGCATTCTGTTGAGCGGATAGGTGATATATTCGTCGGCAGGCGTCAGCAGCATGACAATATAGAAAACGACCGAGCCAGAGGGAATGCAATCGTTTACGCCAAAAAACTGGCAAATTAAGATCATCACTATAATGCCCGTAAACAGAAAGAATGATTCTGAAAGAAGCTCGGAGCGCGGGAAAAACAGCGGGAACCGCTTAAAAAGATAGAAAAACAGCATGCCGGTAAAACCGCCGATCATGGTGCCCCATAACCGGTTGCCTCCTGTTTTCCAGGAGCTTTGCAGGTTTGTGTTCATGGCAAATACCGCGCTCATGCAGGCAAAGGTGGGGTTGCGGTCTACGATTGCGTAGAGCAGTGCGCACAGCGTGGCGGCAATGGCTGTTTTAAGGTTTCGCATACCTATTTTTGGCATAGTAAATAACTGACGTTTTTGAGATAACATAAATAAATATCCTTATACTTAATTTGTAAGTTTTACGAAAGTTATAGCGATATTAACGAAAATACCAGCTTGCAGTATAGCATAAATTTTGACATAATATCAAGATATTCAAAGAAATAATACTTAATAATTGTTTGTAATTCTCAAATATTCATTTTGGTGTTTACGTGAAGATTAAGAATATGATATTTTACTAATGTTAACAGTACCCTGTCCGGCGATATACTTTATGTTTTTACCGGACGGGGCCTAAAACTGATATAAAGAAAGTGGGCGTTATCGATGTCTGAAAATACCGCTATGAAGCGTTTTGAATCCGCCGGAGACTATGTTGCCTCCGAGCAGCTCATGAGCGCTGTCAATATTGCTATGGCGCTTGAGAAGCCTTTATTGATAAAAGGCGAGCCGGGTACCGGCAAAACCATGCTGGCACAAGCGGTGTCCAATGCGTTAAACCGCCGTCTGATTATATGGAATATCAAATCCACGACCAAGGCGCAGGACGGCCTGTACGTTTACGACGTTGTGCAGCGTCTGTACGACAGCCAGTTCGGCGGCGCGGATGTATCGGATATCAAGCGTTACGTCAAGCTTGGCAAGCTTGGAGAGGCCTTCTCGGCCGAAGCACAGGAGGATATCATCCTGCTGATCGACGAGATCGACAAGGCCGATATCGAGTTTCCCAACGACCTGCTCTGGGAGCTGGACCGCATGGAGTTTCATATCCCTGAGACGGGCGAGACCATCACGGCAAAGAAGCGGCCGGTCGTCATTATTACGTCAAATGCCGAAAAGGAGCTGCCCGACGCCTTTTTGCGCCGGTGCGTCTTCCATTATATCGAGTTCCCAAGTCAGGAACTGATGGCGGAGATTGTCCGGGTGCATTTCCCGAATCTTGAGCAGAATGTGCTCAACGCCGCGCTGGCTGCGTTTTACCGCATCCGCCAGTTGCCCGCTTTGCAAAAGAAGCCGGCGACCTCCGAGCTCGTGGACTGGATTCGCGCGCTGACCCTCAGCGGTATTGCGCCCGAGAGAATTGAACAGGATCTGCCGTTCGCCGGTGTGCTGCTTAAAAAGAACGAGGATCTGGACACGGTGGAGCGCGCCCGCCGCATCCGCCGATAAGCGGAGGATGTACTGATGTTCACGGCTTTTTTCGCCCTGCTGCGCGCAAAAGGGCTGGATATTTCGTTAAACGAGTGGATGACGCTTATGCAGGCGCTCGATAAGGGCATGGGAAGCTCCGGCTTGTCGGAGTTCTATTTCCTCTGCCGTTCGGTGCTCATCAAGAGCGAGGCGGATTATTTTGATTATCACAAGACGTTTTTGGAGTTCTTTGAGAACGTCATTGAGCAAAGCAAAGACCCGCTGCCGGCCGAGCTTTTAAACTGGCTGAATAAACCGATGCTGACGCCGGATAACTATGACCCCGACACGGCGCGCGATAATTTGCGCAAGGAGCTCGACGAGGTGCGTCGCATGTTTGCCGAGCGCCTGCTTGAGCAGAAGGAAGAGCACAACGGCGGCAGCTATTGGATCGGCACCGGCGGCATGTCGATGTTCGGCAACAATGGCAACAGCCCCACCGGTATCCGCGTGGGCGGGCAGTCGGTGCACCGCCGCGCCTTTGAGGTGATGGGCGAGCGGGAATTTGCCGATTTCAGGCAGGATACCGTCATTACCC
>JAEWMM010000215.1 GCA_023457175.1 Bacillota bacterium
TTGAGACGCTCCCCGTGATATAGTCAAACCACCTGAAAGCAGGAACAGGATTGGCAAGTATATTTTATGTCCCGCAAGGCAGAGGACGCGGATAGGCTGGCGCGTGCCTAAGGACGGCAACGCGGCCGGACGCAAAACAGACCGCTAAGACTGTCTTATTTTTTAAGTTGGTTTGGCTATATGAACGGCGTCAGTCCCAAAACAGTACGCAAAGACGGCTGTCTGGATGCACGAAGGGCGCTTCCCGTTGCGGGGAGCGCCCTTTGATCTTAATAAAGGCATTTAAAATAACGCAGAATAAACTGTTTTTTGCGGGTCTGCGTCCGCTTGAGCCAGACGATTACCTGCTGCAACAGCGCAAAAACAGCCTCGCGCTCGGACTGGCGCACCGTATGCGTGCTGAAAGCCGCCTTTAAAAACACATCGGCGGCAGACCCGTATGCTTCTCCAATCTCGCCGCCCAGCTTCTCGGCGACCTCAGGCAGCAGACGTATCGGCGAGTGGGTCGGCTCTGCGATGCCCACCGCGCCGAGCAGCGCCAAGATGTAGGCCATCATACTGCAAACCGCGGCGTTGTTGTCGCTTTGCGCACAGGCGCGGCGCCGCTTTTCAAGGCGCTTAAACCGGTAATAAAGCCAAGCGCCGACCAGCACCGCCAGTGCGAGCAGCGTCAGCAGCAACGGCAGCAGCAGGCGCAAAATATCGAGCAGCCTTTCGACAAACCCGGCCTCCTCGCCGCGATTGCGGTCACGGTCGCGCGGGGGCGTCACCTCCGGCTCTTCCGCAGCGCCGCCCTGATTGCTCTGCCCGTAGGACGGCGGGTCGGTGATGCCCTCCATCACGCCGAGGTAATTGGGATCGACCTCAAAAGGAATCCACCCGACACCGTCATGATAATATTCCACCCATGCGTGCGCGTTATAGTCCACAATATCGATATCGGGGTCGTCCCCCATCGCGTCCGCGTCATCAGGGGTGATCAGATAGCCCTCTACATATCGGGCCGGTATGCCGTAGTGCCGCAGCATCATAGCGGCAACGCTGGCATACCCGACAGTGGACGCGCTTTGGTTTTTCCGCATAATATAACGTATAAAGCTGCCGTTGCCGTCAAAGGCGGCATCTTCATCGGAATATTCTAGATGCCGCTCCAAAATGGCCAGAACATTGTTTTTGGCGTCCTTATAGGCCACATGGGTCTGCCCCGCGATGCCCGGATCACCGATGTAAGCGGTCAGCAGTGCGCTGTCCTCAGGCGAGATGGCCGTATACTGCTCGTAGACAAAGCTGCGATATTTGGCCTCCTGCTCCAGATAGCTGCGCAGCGCGTCCGGGGGGTTGGCGCTTTGCCGCTCAAGCATTTCGGCCAGCTCCTTATACCGCTTGACCTGATTAGGCAGCACCGTCAGCTGATAATCGGTCGTGCCAAACACGCCGCTACTGATCAGCCGCGACTCAAGCAGCTTGTCTTCAGGCAGCAGCGCATTGTCGGCTGACAGCAGCTCGTAGGGCGCATAGATATAGCCCCGGCAGGCGGCGGCATTTTTAACGGTCAGTGTCAGGGGCTCCTCGTCCGCCAGCGCATTGTCGAGAATACGGGCCAGATCAGCCAGCTGCGTCTGCGGATAAAAATTGTTTTTATGCAGCTGATAAAACAGGCTGGTATAGCCGTTCATCACCTTTTTGTCGATCGATTCCCAACCAAGGTCGGTAAAAACCTCGCCGATGTAGCCGCGCAGATAGATTGAGTCCGGCTTTTCCATCGTCAGCTTCAAAGTCGTTTCAAAGCTGAAATCCGGCCCGGATATTGCGGCGAAATCGCCCTCGGGCAAGTTCGAAACGGTATTCGTCTCATAGCGCATGCGGTGGATATCCCGCAGGATACTGCGCTGATTCTTTTGCAGCAGATAGGCCGTTTTAGCCGGAATATCCCCCGGCGCCACAAGCAGTATGCCAGACCCCAGCAGGCAGGCGGCCAGCAATACCGCCCCCGCCGAAAGCATCGTGCCGCCGATATCGCGCGCGCCCGGCTCGGCGGCGAGACAGCGACACAGCAGCAGCGCCGTGCCGACAAACAGCAACGCCGACCAAAGACCGGTGTGGTGCACCGCCTCGAACAGGCCGACGGCAGTCAGCGGCAGCAGCAATGCTAAGCCGACCCAGCCGAGCGCTTTTCGCACAACAAAGATGCAGGCCAGCGCCAGCAGCACAGCAAACGGTGTCAGGAACAGCGTTCCGCAAGCCAGATAGAGCGTCGGAGCCACATCGATGGTGTACTGCGCGTTAATACGCAAAAACTCAATATCCACCGCTGTCGACAGGCTGTTCAGCGTCAGAGAAAGACCGGCGCGGGCATATTTTGCCGCGAGAATCCAAAGGATGATGATGCAGGTGATCAGCATGGCGACACCCAGCAGACGGCTTTGGGTCGTGCGGCAGAACACAAAGGCGCAGGCAATGATCAAAACCCCCAGTACCGCCGGCACCATGCCGAGAACGGGTAGCCGAAATAAGCTGCAAGCCAAGCCGCCCAGCCCAAAATACAGCAACAGCGCAAGCGCAATGTCGCTGATAATTTCAGTCAGATCAAGGCCCGAAGCTGCCTTTTCGGGAGAAAATGTCATTTGCAAAGTGGGGCTGCGGTGCAGTTTCAAATAGGTCACCTCAGTGGTTTTATACTAATTGCGGTTAAGAATTTTGTTTAAAGCTTCCGGCCGCGGCATGGTATGATCGGCGTATCGCGTATAAAAGCATGGCAATCAGACGTTTAACGAGGACGGCCTCATAAAATGAGATTGGCCATGTCCTTAGGATAAGATTCCGGTGAGAAAAAGACGATGGCCTCGCTGCCCGACGCAGCTTCTTCCTGCGGCTTACCGGTGCAGCACAGCACCGTCATTCTGGCATTGGTGTTAAAATAAAGCGACGGCACCTCGGTACAGAGCCATACCATCTGAGAAAACCGAAGATTTTCAAACAGATTGTCCCCCTGCCCTTCCGGCAGCGCGCCCTGCTCATGTGTAATGAGCATCTCAGGCAGCGCTTCGGTCAGGTCGTCGGTATTTTGTACCGAGACATGCGCCAGCGCGCCATTTTGCTGCCGCCAGGCGACGAGATGCGCAATACCGGCATCTAAGAGCGCCTGAGACAGCGATACCGACACCTCGGCCAGTGCGTCAAAGCAGGCCGGCGGCGCTTTTTTTTCGTTTTTGGCTGAAAAGTCTAAAAACAACAGCATGGCATGCTTTAGGGGCTGTCCGGCCTGCTTGACCATCAGCTGATCAAATTTTCCGGTCAGCTTCCAGTGTATCTGCCGCACGCTGTCCCCCGGCGTATAGCCGCGTATCTGGTGCACCTCGCTGATGTCATAGCCCGCGCGATCCGGCTCGTACTCGTCGCTCTCCTCGGGACAGACGCTGTCTATCAGCGGCAGCACCCG
>JAEWMM010000216.1 GCA_023457175.1 Bacillota bacterium
TATGTTTAAAAGACACACCCATTAAACGCCGGAAGAGATCGTTATTTAGATTTTTCTCAGGGATGAGAGGGGCGATACGGACAACGGGCTGGCGCCCCGCCACTACTCGGGCGCAAGCGGAATAAAAATATGCCGCTGAGATATCCGTATCTGATAAACCATGCGTACTATACCGGAATTGTCCCCGCGCCGGCAGAAACCGGCGTGCCGCAAACCGCAACAGGCGCGCCAACACGTACCCGGCGCCGCGGCTGCACCGCCTCGGCCGTCTGAAAAACCTGATTGACCTCGTCGGGCTCCTTAAAGGTGGGCACGACCTCGTGCAGCACGGCGCGCAGACGGCTTTGTGACTCGCTGCCAAGCGCCTCGCCGATGCGTTTGAGCTTTTGCTGAATCTCCCGCTGAGAGATGATGTGCTGGCTTTCGATGAAAATCTTTTTATTAGGGGTCGAAACCAGATCCTCGCTGGCGATCAAAAGCTCTTCGTACAGCTTTTCGCCCGAGCGCAGCCCCGTTTCGATGATATCAATATCCTTATAGGGCTGGTGCCCCGAGAGGCGGATCATATTTTCGGCCAGCTCAACAATTTTAACCGGCTCACCCATGTCCAGCACAAAAACCTCGGACTGCTCGGCCATGGTGGCCGCCTGAAGGACAAGCTGCACCGCCTCGGGAATGGTCATAAAATAACGGATGATGTCACGGTGGGTGACGGTGACGGGGCCGCCGCGCTCAATCTGCCGCTTAAAGAGCGGAATGACCGAGCCGTTGGAGCCCAGCACATTGCCAAAGCGCACCGCGACAAACTGCGTTTGGCTGACGCCCTTCATGCTTTGAAGCATCATCTCGCAAAAGCGCTTGGTCGCCCCCATGATATTGGTGGGGTTGACCGCTTTATCGGTCGAAATGAGCACAAACTTTTCGGCCCGATAGCGGTTGGCCAACTGCACCATATGGTAGGTGCCAAAAATGTTGTTCTTGACCGCCTCCTCAGGGCACAGCTCCATCAGCGGGACATGCTTATGCGCCGCCGCATGAAAAATGACCTGAGGGCGATATTTCTGGAACAGGCTGTCGAGCTTTTCAACATCCCGCACCGAAGCAATTTCTATACTGAGCGGCATATCCTTGCCGTAGTCGAGCAGCAGCTCCTGCTGGAGATCGTAAACGCTGTTTTCGTAAATATCGACCGCAATAACCCGTTCGGGGGCGCATGCTATCACCTGTTTGCAAAGCTGCGCGCCAATCGAACCGCCGCCGCCGGTGACCATAACGACCTTGCCCTTGAGAAAGCAGCGGACATTGTCGCAGTCAAATGTGACGCTCTCTCTGCCCAGCAAATCCTCAACATTTACGTGCCGTATAGCTTGTTCAAGTATATCATAATTATTTTCCAGCAGCAACACCGTATCTGGCAAAATTTTCACATCGCAGCCGGTGCTTGCGCAGACCGATACGACCTTGCGGCGCTCGCCGTTGCCGATCGACGGTATGGCAATAATAAGCTCCTGAATGCTGTAATGCTCGCAATAATCCGCAACCGTGTCGATGGGCCCGACAATGCTGATGCCGTGGATACGCTTGCCGATCTTGACAGGATCGTCGTCAAAAAAGCACACGGGCAGATAATTGCTGCCGGCTCTGCGCTCGATGCTCTCAAGCAGCGCAACGCCGGCGCTGCCCGCCCCGACAATGGCCAGCCGGACACAGCCCGCGCGCGAAAGCTTTTTGCTGTTGCGGTATTGTCTGTAGCTAAAGCGGGCCAGCAGCATGGCCAGCAGCGCAAGCGCGGCGGCGGTAACGCCGGCCATGGCCGATAATTTTTCGACCGGCAACCACCATACCAGCAGCCTGTAGCCTAAAAAGGCTACGCCAACGCTGGCAATCAACGTCAGATACTCCCGCGACTCGGCGTAGCGCCAGAGGCTGTCATACATTTTAAAGGCAAGCAGGCTGCCGCTGTAGCAACACGCAACAAGCAGCAGATGCTGGAGTATAACGCCGACATAACGCCGGTCGATATGCCGGCCGCCCAGCAGCAGCTCCACGACAAAATAGCATCCGAGCGTAATGCTGATATCCATTAGGAATAATAGCAGTTTACGGAATCTACTAATTCGCAAGACAAAAACTCCTTTGTCGAAAATATAGGCCTTCAGATATACCCGTGCACCATTGAGCTGGCGACGGTGATGACGGCGGCACCTCAGGCTGCAATCGCATTAAAGCTGCCGGGCAATGCGCCGCATGCGGTTGCGTGCCTGAATGGCGGCGTCGGATTTCAGCGGCGGCTACAGCAATCTTAAACCTGTCTTTACTTCTTTACCAAAGCATCACTTTCAAACGGTTACATAATCCCAAAAATAACAAAAATAGATCATTATGTGTAATAGATCCGATATTTTTTACAATATTTTAGTAAATTATACCACACATGGATGCTAATTACAACTAATTCAACAGGGGATTTCCCTCTATTTGGCTAAACAAGAAATTTTTATTAGCCGTCCTGTTTTATTAACCTTTACTACATTTGCAATTGATTTTATGGTCGATTTCGCGTATGCTATTTCTATCTTTAAAAATTTCCGGAGGGGGAACAGCCCGTTATGCTTACGCTGGACAGTATCTACCACGCCGCATTCACGATGAAAAACGTCGTGCGCAAAACCGACCTGATTCACGCGCCCCGGCTCTCGCAGGGGTGCAAGGTGTTCTTGAAGAGCGAAAATCTACAGGTGACCGGCTCCTTTAAGGTCAGGGGCGCTTACTATAAGATTTCGCAGCTTTCAAACGAGGAGCGCGCGCGCGGGGTTATCGCCTGCTCGGCGGGCAACCACGCGCAGGGGGTGGCGCTTTCAGCCGCGCGGATGGGCATTACGGCCACCATCTGCATCCCCGGCTCGGCCCCGATCTCAAAGGTCGAGGCCACCCGCAGCTACGGCGCAAACGTCGAGCTGGTCAAGGGCGTTTATGACGACGCCGCGGCCCGTGCCGCCGAGCTTCAGCAGCAGACCGGCGCCACCTTCATCCACCCGTTTGACGACGAGCGCGTCATTGCCGGACAAGGCACCATCGGACTGGAGATTCTCGACCAGCTGCCTGAGGTCGACGCCGTCGTTGTGCCGATCGGCGGCGGCGGGCTGATTTCGGGCATCGCCTTTGCGCTCAAGGCCTTAAAGCCCAGCGTTAAAATCTACGGTGTACAGGCGGCGGGCGCGCCGTCGATGCTCAAGGCCGTCGAGCAGCACGCGCGCAAGGCTCTGCCCGCAGTCGCCACCATGGCCGACGGCATTGCCGTCAAGCTGCCGGGCGCTTTGACCTATGACATCTGCTCGGAATATGTGGACAAAATCGTCACCGTCACCGACGATGAGATCTGCGCCGCCATACTGGCGCTGATTGAGCAGCAGAAGATGATCGCCGAGGGCGCGGGCGCTGTGGCGGTGGCGGCGGTTTTAGCCGGAAAGCTGCCGCTCGACGGCCAAAATGTGGTCTGCCTTGTTTCGGGCGGCAACATTGACGTGACGATTCTTTCGCGCGTAATCAACCGCGGCCTGCTCATGGCGGGGCGCACCGCAAGACTGCACATTGAGCTTTCGGACACGCCCGGACAGCTGGTGGCCGTTTCGGCCATTCTGGCCGAAAGCGGCGCAAATGTCACCGGCGTGGATCACAACCGCACCAGCAATAACAAAAACATCACCGACTGCTTTTTGGATATTGCGATTGAAGCCCGCGACCATACGCATGTCGAGCAGATTAAAAAAGCGCTGACCGACAACGGCTTTAACGTGACCGAAATATAACCGGCAGCGCCGGGGCCATGGGTTTACCTTGTACAACGGGGCAAGTCCGCGCTACAATTAATTGAACTCACAGTTCAATTAAT
>JAEWMM010000217.1 GCA_023457175.1 Bacillota bacterium
CGGGTAGTGGTTTTTAGCGGCAATTTTTCGTGAGAGATTGATGTGTCCGTCGATGATGCCGCGAACAGTATCGGCAATCGGCTCGTTGGTGTCGTCGCCCTCGACCAGAACGGTGTAAATGCCGGTGATCGAGCCTCTTTCAAAGTTGCCGGCCCGTTCTAAGAGCTTTGGCAGCGCGGCGTAGATCGAAGGCGTGTAGCCTCTTGCTACGGGCGGTTCGCCAACCGAAAGGCCAATTTCGCGCTGGGCCATGCAAAAGCGGGTGAGGGAATCCATCATCAGCAGCACGTCCTTGCCCTGACGGCAGAAATATTCGGCAATGGCCGTGGCTGAGAGCGCGCATTTGCTGCGCTGCATGGCCGGCTGGTCGCTTGTGGCGACCACGATAACCGAACGGGCCTGCCCCTCGGGGCCAAGGTCACGGTTTAAGAATTCCACAACCTCACGCCCGCGCTCGCCGACAAGAGCAATAACGTTGACGTCGGCCTTGACGTTGCGCGCCAGCATGCCCTTTAGGGTACTTTTGCCGACGCCGCTTCCGGCGAAGATACCCATTCTCTGCCCCTTGCCGATGGTCAGGCAGCCATCTATGGCGCGCACCCCCATTTCAATGGGGATATCGATACGGGGACGCTGCATGGGGTTTGAGGGCACACCGCCGATTAAGCAGGGCACGCCGCCTTCTATGGGAGGGCCGCCGTCTATCGGCTGCCCGAGCGCGTTGACGGTGCGGCCAATGAGCTGGTCGCTGACGTTAAGCACCAGCTTTTCGCCGGTGTTGAGCACGCGGCTACCCTGGCGGATGCCCTCGGTGTCGGAATACGGCATGAGCAGCACCCGGTTTTCTTTAAAGCCGACCACTTCGGCGGTGACCCGTTTTTCAGATTTGCCAATCATGATCTGGCAGACATCGCCCATGCTGCAGGTGATGCCGGTGGCTTCGACGGTCATGCCGATGATTTTATCTATCTTACCCATTTGGGTGTAGAGATCGCTGATTCTAAGCAGATTCTTATAATAGGTCCTTTTCATGGCGTCACCCTTGCTCGGCAGCAAAATAACCCTTGAGGTTTTCTATCTGCTGCGAAATCGAGGCGTCAAAAAAGGTATCGGGTGTTTCTACAATGCAGGTATCGGGCGGGGCGTCGACCAGCCTCAGGTTGATCCGTCCGGTCGAAAAGTCCTTAATCTTTTGCTGGAGCTGCGTTAAAAGTCCGGTCATACGTTCAGAGATTTCCACCGTCATCCAAGGCGCGCTGCCGGCCGAATTGACGGCGGCCATCACCAGCGGCACCAAACGGGCCTCGTCGTCGGCGATGGTATCCATGAGAATCTTCTGGGCTATTTCAAGGGCCATCCATTTCAGATCCTGCTCATAGCCGGTAATAAAACCGGCCTGTGCGCTCTCTAAACGAGCCAGGGTTTGTTCGATATCGCGGATGCAGTTGATAATATCCTGCGTAGTCTGGGCAAAGGCCTGTTGCCGACCTTCTTCACGGGCGGTCTGGCGGTCGTGTTCTATCTGTTCGGCGGCACGGGCGAGCGTCTCGTTATATTGGGCCTGCGCCTTGGCGTGCCCCTCTTGAATAAGGCGGGCGGCCTCCGACGTGGCCTGCGCAATAATCTGGTCTCGCAGCTGCTCAAGCTGGGCCATCTCCTGCACGGTGCCGTGGACGGCATGGCGCCTGACAGACCGGTTTTGCGGCGCGTCTTCAGATTCGGCTAAATCATCCGGATGGTTTGCGCCTTGGGGGGCGGTTTCATCCTCAGAATAATCCGTCAAAGCACGGTCGTCGTCATCTTCGGCGGAGGAAAGATCAACAACATCCCCGAGCAGAAAATATTTTTCTGATGTGGTGACGTTGCTGGGTTTATAAATTCTACGCAATCACGTCATCCTTTCCGCCCTTGGAAATGACCAGCTCGCCCTCCTCCTCAAGCTTGCGTATCGCGTCGACGATGCGCTGCTGGGCAGCCTCAACGTCACGCAGACGCACATTGTGAAGGAATTCGATATCGCTGGCGATGGTCTCCTGCATGCGCTTGGACATGTTGTTGAAGATAACGGCCGAAACCTCGGCGTTGGTTCCCTTGAGGGCGACGGCCAGATCCTTGGAATCGATCTCGCGCAAAAAGCGCTGTATCGACATGTCGTCCAGGAAGACGATATCCTCGAAGACGAACATCAGCTTGCGCACGTTGTCGGCAAGCTCCGGATCCTTGAGCCCCAGTTCGTCGAAGATCTGCTTTTCGGTGCCGCGGTCGACGTTGTTCATGATGTCGGCCACGTGGTTGATGCCGCCCAGCTCCATAAGATCCACCGAAATGATTGAGCCGAATTTTTTGGCCAGAATCTTTTCGACAATGCTGATCATCTCGGGCGAGGCGCGGTCGAGCTTTGCAATGCGCTCAATAACCTCAATACGCAGATCGGGCGCAAGCTCAGATATCACCTGAGAGGCCTGCTCCGCACGCGCGTAGGACAGGATGAGCGCAATGGTCTGGGGGTGCTCGTTTTGCAAAATGTTAAGAAGACTCTTATAATCGGCCTTACGGATAAAATCAAAGGATTTGGTTTTGAGCGACTTTGTGACGCGTTCCATATAAGAGACGGCCTGCTGTGCGCCAAAGGCCTTTTCAAGCACGTCTCTCGCAAACTCAAGACCGCCCTCGGCAATCACCTTTTGTGCCAGACAAAGGCCGTAGAAATCATCTACAATGGCCTTCATTTCCTCGCTGGGCAGGCGGCTGATCTTGGCAATTTCAATCGTGAGCTGTTCTACCTCATCCTCGCGCAGATGCTTATAAACCTCCGCCGCCTCGCGCGAACCCAGCGCGATCATGACGGCGGCAGCCTTCTGCATGTTGGTATACTCTTGAATCGCCATTAATCTTCATCCTCCTTTAACCAGGTTCGAAGGATATTGGCGGTAATTTCAGGATTTTCACGCGCGAAGCTCTTCATCTCGTCGGTGATGGCATTTTCCTGCTTTGAAAGCTCTGCGCCCTCAAGCAGCATGCGCTTGCGGGCATCCAGATCGCGCTGGAGATCAAGGCCGATCGGCTCCGCCGTCGTTTTGCCGGCGCCTTCCGTGGTCTTTTTGCGCTTTCTTCTGCGTCCGCTAAGCATAATAATAACAATAAGTATAATGAGCAGCAGTATGCCCGCCGCAGAGATCATCATAATAATCAGCGGATCTTCGAGCAGACTGGTCGAAGGCCGGGCCTCGGTGGCGACGTGGCCGTCATCGACCACAAAATTCTGCACCGAAATATTGGCCTCCTGAATATTGGTCGCCTTCGAGACGTTTTCGATGATGGAGCTTCGGGTCAGATCGTCAACCTCGCCTTTTATAGTAATGGCCAGCGAGGCGCTGATCAACTCAGCCTGATCCTTTTCAATCTGCTGGGTGATATAGCTCACCGCATAGTCGCGGCTGCTGGTGCTGTTGATATAATCGATGGTGCCGTCGTTGTTCTGGTCGACGTAAACGGGTGTGTCGGTGTTGTTTTCTTCGCCGACGATGCCGCCCGTAATACGGGAGCCGTCGCTGACATGCGACTGATCTTCGTGCGTAAGCACACCGGAATTGTTTCTGGAATCGGACGAGGGGCTGTACTGCTTACTCTCGGTCAGCATTTTGTTATAGTCTAACGCAACCGTGGCAGAAACACGAATATCCTCGGGCGCATAGGCGATGGTAAGCACATTGAGCGCCTTTTCTACCAGACGGCTTTCAATGCGTTCTTCAAACCCAAGGCGCTCAAGGCCTATATCCGCACTACTCATATCCGCGTCCTCGCGGGATTTCAGGCTGATGGAGGTGGCGGCGTCTATAACCTTGACATCACCGGCCGTCATAGTGCTGCCGACGCTGGAGGCGACAAGATATTTAATGCCGGACACCTGATCGCGGGAAAGGGTATACCCCGGCTGTAAAACCACTGAAACGCTGCCGGTGCTGCGGGAGGAAGAGGTTTCCCAGACGCGGTTGCTCTCCTGAGCGATGCTCAGGGTTACATAAGCATTTTTAATGCCCTCGTACTGGCGTATCGTATCCTGCAAACGGTTTTGAAGCTGCTGCACTAAAAGCTGGCGTTTTTCAAAATCGGTGGTGGTCAGTCCGCCGCTGCCGTTAAAAATATCGTAGGACAGCGTGGTTTTTGGAATATTCTGCATGGCCAGTTGGGCCTTGGCATATTCTTTGCTTTCGCGAGGCACCTCCACCTCGCCATTTGTCATGCGTGCGGGGATGCTGAGGCCCTGAAGCGCATTATAGACCTCCGCGCTCTCGGCGCTTGCCATATTCTCATAAAGACGAACATAGCTGCTGCGGCTAAAATTTAAAAAAACGGTTACACCTATGGCAAAAGCCAACAGGACACCGGCAATAATAGCAAATAATTTTTTGCGGGCGGGTGCCAGCTGCACCCAATATTCTTTAACGGACGCTAACGCCCTTTTTATTTGTTCAGCCATTTTATCTCCAGCATCTTATAACATATTTGAAAACCGCACACTCAAAAAAGCGCTAAATTGTAGACAGCGCCTAAAGCTGCATATTGATAATTTGCTGATAGGCAGAAAGAACTCTGGAGGTGATGCCGGCGGTCAGTTCAATCGCTGCTGTGGCTTTCATGGTATTTATTTCAATATTATGTAGATCGTCGGTGCGACCGAGCGCCAGGTCAATGGCGTCTTTATCCGCAGT
>JAEWMM010000218.1 GCA_023457175.1 Bacillota bacterium
AATGGGAGAGCTGGCGCAATTACCGAATATTGGCCCCGTAGTAGAGCAGCAGCTGAATAAAGTCGGCATCCGCACATACGAGGAATTAAAAAAGACCGGCAGCGGGCAGGCATGGCTGCATATTAAGGCTATCGACGACTCGGCCTGTCTCAATCGTCTCTATGCGCTTGAGGGTGCGATACAGGACGTGAAAAAAACGCTGCTGCCGCCGGATGAAAGAGCGGCCCTGAAAGCCTTTTATGACGCCCACAAATAGCGGCGTCCGCGTGGGATAAAAAAGCGGCACATTTAATCGACGGACATCATATAATAGCCTTGTGAAATCAGGCCGTATTTTATAAGCCGTATAAAATACGGGGCCGGATTAAAGCGAGGTGTTTAAATGCTTATCAGGAAAATTGGCGCAAGAGATTATCCCAAGGCCCTGTCCCTGATTTGGGCCGTCTTTTTGCAGTACGATGCGCCGGATTTTCCGCCGCAGGGCATCAGGGCCTTTAGAGCGTCGATCTCCGACAGGGCATACATCGATGCGCTCGATATGTGGGGCGCTTACCTCGGGGGCGAGCTTGTGGGCGTCATCGCTATGCGAAGCAGCAGCAGCCATATTGCGCTGTTCTTTGTAGAGGGCGCGTACCACCGCCAAGGAGTCGGCCGCGCACTTTTTGAAGCGGCCCGCGCTTACAGTGCCGGGCAGACGATTTCGGTCAACGCCTCGCCTTATGCGGTCAAGGCCTATCTCAGGCTGGGGTTTATGCCTGTCGGCCCTGAACAATATACCGACGGCGTTCGTTATACGCCAATGGTTTACATCAAGCACCAAAACTGATTCGGTCGACTGAATATGAAACAGGCAGACGCCGCAAAGCGTCTGCCTGTTTCATATTTTAAGCTTAAGTTTATTGCATCAGCTCACAAACCGCGTTTGAAAATCTGACCGGGTCTTCTATCGGCAGTCCCTCTATCAGCAGCGCCTGATCATAGAGCAGCTGCGCATAGGAGACCAGCTTCTCCTTCTCATCAGGCCACAGCGACACGAGCTTTTCAAACATCGGGTGCCCGCCGTTTAATTCCAGCACCCGCTCGGCCTTGACCTTCTGGTTGCCCGGCATATCGTTGAGCACCTTTTCCATCTCAATAGAAACCGCGCCCTTGGCCGACAGGCAGACCGGGTGACTCTTCAAACGGGAGGACAGGCACACCTGCGCCACTTTGTCGCCCAGCGATTCCTTCAGGAAGTCGAATAACGGCTTGTTGTCGGTTTCCTTCTTGACCTGCTCGGCCTTTTCTTCCTCGCTCTCAAGGCCCAGATCGCCCGAGGAGACCGAACGCAGCTCCTTTTCACAAACGGTGTGCAGCACCTGCATGAGGAATTCATCGACATGCTCGGTCAGGCACAGAAGATCGTACCCCTTGTCCTTGAGCAGCTCAGCCTGCGGCAGCTTCGAGAGCTTTTCAAAGCTGTCGCCCGCCGCGTAGTAAATATACTTTTGCGCCTCGGACATAGCGTCGACATATTCTTTAAAGGTCACAAGCTTGCCGTCGGAAGCTCTGCGGAACAGAACCAGCTCTTCGAGCTGCTCACGGTTTGCGCCAAAGGCCTGATAGATGCCAAATTTGATGGTCAGGCCGAAGGTATTCCAGAACTTTTCATAGCTCTCGCGATCCTTATCCCGCATGTCGGCCAGCTCGTTTTTAATGCGCTTTTCAAGTGCGTTGCGAATCAGCGTCAGCTGCCGGTCGTGCTGGAGCATCTCGCGCGAGATGTTCAGCGAAAGATCTTCGCTGTCGACAAGACCCTTCACAAAGCCGAAATATTCGGGCAACAGGTCGGAGCAGCGCTCCATAATCATGACGCCGCTCGAATAAAGCTGAAGGCCCCGCTCGAATTCCTTGGAATAATAGTTGTAATCCGCCTTGGCCGGAATGTAAAGCAGCGCCTGATACTCAGTTGTGCCCTCGGCTTTCTGGTGGATGATCCGCAGCGGATCGGAATAGTCAAAGAACTTCTCTTTATAAAAGGATTGATATTCCTCGTCGGTAACATCCTTTTTATTTTTCTTCCAGAGCGGCACCATGCTGTTGAGCGTCGTCGTCTCAACAACCGTCTCAGTCTCGTGAGAATCCTCCGGTGCATCAGCCTTAGGGCGATGGCGCTCCATATCCATGCGGATCGGATAACGGATATAATCCGAATATTTCTTGACGATAGAGGAAATGCGGTATTGCTCTAAGAACTCGGAATAGTCGTCGTTCTCGGTGTCGGGTTTAAGATGCAGCGTAATCTCGGTGCCGGGTTCGGGCTTTTGGGCCTCGGTAATTGTATAGCCGTCTCCGCCCTCAGATTCCCAGCAATAGGCCTCGTCCGAGCCAAAGGCGCGGCTGACAACGGTGACTCTGTCAGCCACCATAAACGCCGAATAAAAACCGACGCCAAACTGCCCGATAATATCGATCTCGTCATTAAGTTCGTTCTGTTTAACAAACTCGCCCGAGCCGCTGTGCGCGATGGTGCCGAGGTTTTGCTCCAGCTCATCCTTGGTCATGCCGATGCCGTTATCACAAATCTTGATTTGACGGGCCTCTTTATCAAGCGTCAGCCTGATTTCAAAGTCCGACCGGCCCTTGCCGACCGATTGATCGGTCAGCGACCGGAAATAAAGCTTATCAATGGCATCGCTGGCATTGGATATCAGCTCTCTCAAAAAGATCTCTTTGTTTGTGTAAATGGAATTCACCATCAGGTCCAAAATGCGTTTGGATTCTGTCTTAAATTGCTTTTTAGACACAGCCTATGCCTCCTGTTACGTCAGTTTTATTAGCACTCTTTACATTTGAGTGCTAATAAACTATACAACATCCGGCGCTAAAAATCAAGAGCAAAATCGTTAAAAAATGATGAAGCGGCGCCAAAAACCGGCGCCGCCTCTTTTATTGCTGATCAACCCTTCTTGTTCGACTTCATATAAGCCGCGCCGACAAGAGAAATGACCACAAATATAATAAAGTAATAAAAAACTGCCATCCGGTGTGCAAAGCAAGCGGCGATGACCATGAAAATGCAGCCACAGATCGCCAGCAGCGGCGCGATGACGCGCTTGCTCAACGGCATCGTGCTATCCTTGGTCATATGCCAGAAGATGGGGATATAAGCCGCGTAGAGCGTCACGATCGGCAGCTCGGAGGTATCAAAGCAAAACGGCCCAAACCAGGGTGCGGTCAGGTTGGCGCCATAAAAATACATCAGCCAGAAGCCTGCAAAAAAGAGGCCGACAACGCTGGAATTGGTGGGCATATTTGAAACTGGATCAACCTGCTTGAACAGCTCGGGCATCGGGCCCTCGCCGCGCGCCGCAAGCGCATAAAAGCCGCGCGTACAGCCCATCATCAGGCCATTGAGGGTACCAAGACAGGAAATAACAATAAAAATGAATAACGCGCCGGCCCCAATCTCGGAAAACACCGCCTGAAACGCCAGCTTAGCGCCGGTTTCGCCGCCCGCCATCATCACCTCGTTGCTCACACCGCCGGCCAGTCCGACATAGTAGCAGATATAAACCGCAGCGACTATCAGCGTGCCGATAATCAGCGCCAAGGGCAGGTTTTTCTTTGCATCCTTAAGCTCGGCATTAATCGTGGTTGCGATAATCCAGCCCTCATAAGCGAACGCAGTCGCTACAACTGCTGTAAACAACGCGTTGCCGGTGCTGACGGTGGTAACAACTGTTGTAAAGTTCTGTATTGTCATGCCGTTACGCAAGCCGACAATCGTGCCGACCACCGCCATCAGCGCCAATGGAATCAGCTTGATAACGGTCGTGGAAACCTGAAATTTGCCCGCCAGCACAGGAGAAAGCGCATTCATCGAAAACGCCGCCACCAAAAAGAACATGCTGATAACCATACACTGCGGGCCGACGATGTCAAATCCGATAATGACGCATAAATACCGGGCGCTGACCCATGCCAGAACGCTGGTTATGCAAGGATAGTAGATTGTCGCCATAAACCAACCCAGCATATAACCATATTTTCTGCCGCAGGCGACCTCTGCATAGTCGACGACGCCGCTGACAAACGCATGCTTTGTCGCCATAATTGAAAACGCATAGGCGCACACCACCATGATAGCGCCACCAATAATCCACGCTAAAATACCCAATGGCAAATTGCCGCCGGTAGCCAACAGAATCTTTTCCGCCTTGAAAAATACGCCGCTACCAATGACAATGCCAACCACCATTGCAATCGCAGTTGGCAAGCCATATTTCACGGCTAGCTTGTGATCTTCCATATTTTATCCTCCTACATAATCCAGCAGTCCGTACATCCTTTAAAGTCTATCTTAAAGTTTGTTAACAGTCAATAAATAAAAAAGACAAATATCGGTGTTTAATTTATTGAATATGTTAGTGTTTTTTGTATAATATCAAATCTTCCTATGCGATAATTACCAAATGATAATTATAGTGAACAACTATTGGACGTTGCATTCCGATGCGACCGGAGAACCCCATAAAATAGTGCGCCGGCCTTTGGGAGAATAGAAAATTGCGCTGTAACTCAGCGCAATTTTCGCCGGTGACCACCCCTTATAAATAAAAAGACCGGCCGCGAAGGCCGCGGTACCATAGGGACAATTTAAGAAACCCAAACGGTAGACAGCGAATACGCGCTGTCTACCGATACATATAGCCCACTTCATAACGGTTTTGAAAATATCTCTATGGTACCGTAGTGGTAAAAGTTGATCTTTTTAGAAAATGGTGACCGGGGCACGCGGGTCACAGAGCTCCGCAATTCTATTTTCTTATATAGAGCTATTCTAATTTTGCGCGCAACCGTATCCAAATGCCGAGCCCTACCATATCCGCCAGCAGCCAGCCAATGGAAATCGCCCAAAAAATCATTGTAAACCCAAGCGTCGGGGCAAGCAGATAAGCCAGCACCACGCGGGTGCCTAAGGATACCACCGTCAGCACAATCGAAACGCTCGCATGCCCAAGACCCCGATAAAATCCATAAAACAGGAACAAAAATCCGATTAAGACATAAAACGCCCCTTCGATGCGCAGATAACGGACACCAATGGCGATCACCTCAAAGTCATCCGACTTAATAAAGAGGCCGACCAGCGGCTCCGCCATAAGAAATACCGTAAGCGATGCCACAAGCGAAAAAATGCCGGAGATCAGTGCGGCGTTTTTTAACCCTTGGCGCACCCGCTTCCAATTTTGGGCGCCTACATTCTGTGCCGTATAGGTGCTAAAAGCGTTCCCGAAATCCTGAACCGGCATATAGGCAAAGGCGTCAATCTTGACCCCCGCGGCAAACGCCGCCATAAGCGCGGCGCCAAAGGTGTTGACCAGCCCTTGAATCATTACAATGCCAAAATTCATCACCGATTGCTGCAAGCTGGTAAGGACGGCATATCGGCTCATAGCGCGAAAAAGCTTGGTGTCAAAAATGGCATCCTCGCGTTTAAATTGCAGGAATCTGACTTTGTAAGCAGCAAAGCAAGCACAGGCGATACCCGAAACCGCCTGTGCGATAACGGTGGCGATAGCAACGCCGAAAACCTCCATACCAAACCCTACTACGAACAACAAATCGAGCGCGATATTGATGCCGCAGGCCAGTATTAGGAAGTAAAGTGGCGTCTTAGAATCGCCGAGGGCGCGCAGCAGATTGGCGGCCAGATTGTAAAGGGAGACAAACAGCAGCCCCGCAAAAATACACCGAAGATAATCAGCCGAATACTGAACCATCTCCGCCGGAATTTGATACAACCGTATAATGGCGCTTGTGCCAAGAAACGTCGCCAGAGACAAAGCTACGGTGACAACCAGAATGAATATAGCAGCCAAAATAACAGCCGTTTTCAGCCGCTTGTAATCCTTCGCGCCGTAAAGCTGAGAAAACAGCACCGACGCGCCCATGGCCAATCCTAAAATTATGGAGCTTATCAGCACCATGATAGCAAAGCAGGAACCGACGGCTGCCAACGCTTCTCGACCGACAAATTTTCCGACAATGATGGTGTCGACTACATTATATAGCTGTTGAAACAGATTCCCCACAAACATCGGAAGAGTAAACGCAAGCATCAGCCTCATTGGGGATCCGCTGGTCATATCCTTCATCATAAGAAAATCTTCAAACCTCACATTTTAAAATTGTAACGAAATGCGTGTTTCGCAACGCATCGGGTATGTCGGAGAACCGTAGGTTCCTACCGCCCGCACATTGAGTGAGCGCAGCGAACGGATTCTCGCCCGCAGGCGACTGCCAAATAAAAATCACCAGTCTTTTGACTGGTGATTTTTATTTGGCAGGGGTAGAAGGACTCGAACCCTCGACACG
>JAEWMM010000219.1 GCA_023457175.1 Bacillota bacterium
ACCGAGCCGCGGACGGTCGGACGCCAGCCCATGTGACGGGTACGGCCGGCCTTGCCGATCGAGACGTTCTCGTGGTCGATGTTGCCGACCTGGCCGATGGTGGCCATGCAGGAAACGGGCACGCGGCGAAGCTCTCCCGAGGGGAGGCGAAGCAGCGCGAAGCCGCCTTCCTTAGCCATCAGCTGCGCCATAACGCCGGCGGCGCGAGCGAGCTGAGCGCCCTTGCCGGGGTAAAGCTCAACGTTGTGGATAAAGGTACCAACCGGAATGTTCACGAGCTCAAGCGCGTTGCCGGGCTTGATGTCGGAGCCGATGCCGCTTGTGACGGTGTCGCCGACCTTCAGGCCGTTGGGGGCGATAATGTAGCGCTTCTCGCCGCTCTCGTACTGAACCAGCGCGATGTGCGCCGAACGGTTGGGGTCGTACTCCAGCGTCAGCACCGTTGCGGGAACACCCTGCAGGTCGCGCTTGAAGTCGATGATGCGGTATTTTCTGCGGTTTGCGCCGCCGCGGTGGCGGACGGTGATTCTGCCGGTATTATTACGGCCGGACTTCGCCTTGATGACGGTCAGCAGGCTCTTTTCGGGCGCTACTTTGGAAAGGCCCGAATAATCGGTGACGGTCATCTGACGGCGGGCAGCGGTCGTCGGCTTGTAGCTTTTGATTGCCATCTGATGTTTCACTCCTCATAACTTGTTAGCGGGAATTATGAGACTCCCATACCCAAGTCGTCGTATTTCTCATTGGGCTGCTGTAAGCAGCATTAGATCATGCTCTCAAAGAACTCGATCTTCTTGGAATCCGCCTTGATGGTCACGACGGCCTTCTTCCAGCTCTTGGTCATGCCCTGGGTCTTGCCCATGCGCTTCATTTTGCCGCGCACATGCATGGTGTTGACCGCAGCCACCTTGGTGCCGGGGAACAAAGTCTCGACTGCAGTGGCGATCTCGATCTTGTTCGCGTCCTTGGCAACCTCAAAGGTGTACTTGCCGGCGCTAAGGCCGCTCATGCTGCGCTCGGTGATGATCGGTCTGATGACGATATCCTGTGCGATTTTCATTTAAGCGTACACCTCCTCGAGCTTTGCGATGGCGTCCTTGGCAACGACCAGCTTCTTGGCGTTGACAATGTCGTAGACGTTGATGGTGTTGGTCAGCGCCGTCTTAACACCGGGGATGTTGGCGGCGGACTTGATGAGCTTCTCATTCTTCTCGGCGGCGACAAGCAGCGTCTTGCAGTCCGCGCCGAGCGCCTTGAGCATCTCGATGACCGGCTTGGTCTTGTATTCCTCAATCTTGATCTCGTCGACGACGATCAGGTTCTGTTCGAGCACCTTAGAGGAGAACACCGACTTCATCGCCAGTCTTCTGACCTTCTTGTTGAGGGAATAGCTGTAATCGCGGGGCTTGGGGCCAAGCGCAATACCGCCGTGATACCACTGGGGCGCTCTGATCGAGCCCTGTCTGGCGTGGCCGGTGCCCTTCTGGCGCCACGGCTTTCTGCCGCCGCCTCTGACCTCGGTTCTGGTCAGCGTGGACTGGGTGCCCTGACGCTGGTTTGCGAGGTAGTTTTTCACAACCGCATGGACGGCAATCTTGTTGGGTTCGATACCGAACACCGCATCGGAAAGCTCAATCTCCCCGACCGAAGCGCCTGCCATGTTGTAAACTGTAACCTTCGGCATGATGATTCCTCCTCCCTTTAAGCCTTCTGGCCCTTGACGGCGTCGGTAATGTAAACATAGCCGCCCTTGGGGCCGGGGATCGCGCCGCGCAGCGCAATCAGATTGTTTTCTGCGTCAACCTTGACAACATCAAGATTCTGTATGGTAACCCGCTCGGCGCCCATGTGTCCGGGCATTTTCTTGCCCTTAAAGATTCTGGACGGGGTGGAGTTGGCGCCCATCGAGCCCGCGTGCCGGGCGACAGGGCCGGTGCCGTGCGTCGCCTTGAGCGAGCGGTTGCCGTAACGCTTGATGGTACCGGCAAAGCCCTTGCCCTTGCTGGTGCCGGAGACGTCCACCTTGTCGCCGATAGCGAAAACGTCCGCTTTGATGATGTCTCCGACGTTCATGTCAGCCATGCCCTCGAGCTTAAACTCGCGCAGCGTGCGCTTGGCAGCGACGTCGGACTTGACAAAATGCCCCTTCATGGGTTTGCTCACGTGCTTGTCCGAGACCTCGCCAAAACCGATCTGCACGGATTCATATCCGTCGTTTTCGGCCGTCTTCTTCTGAACGACGACGCAGGGACCCGCCTCAATGACAGTGACCGGAATGAAGCTGCCGTTCTCATCAAACAGCTGGGTCATACCGAGCTTTTTGCCGATGATTGCTTTTTGCATTTCTTGTTTCCTCCTTTGGTTATTGGTTGGCGGCCTGTTGTAGGTCTTGCCAACATTACCTTTGCGCGCAATAAATGCGACGCATGTATCAAGTTCTAATATGAAATTAGAGCTTGATCTCGATCTCGACGCCCGCGGGGAGCTCGAGGCCGGTAAGCGCTTCCACCGTCTTGTTGGACGGACGCAGAATGTCGATGAGACGCTTATGGGTTCTCATTTCAAACTGCTCGCGGGAATCCTTATACTTGTGGACCGCGCGCAGAATGGTGACAACGTCCTTGTCGGTGGGCAGCGGAATCGGACCGGAAACCTTAGCGCCGGTGCGCTTTGCGGTTTCAACAATCTTCTCTGCGGCCGCATCGACCAGCTGATGGTCGTAGCCTCTTACACGAATACGGATTTTCTCTTTGACTGCCATTTTCATCGCCTCCCGTTTTTGTTATCAGAGGCGCCCTTTTCAATCCACTGAGCCGTGTGTTTTCTCATTTAGCCTGCAAAAAACCGGTTAAACCGCAAGACGCAGTTTAGCCGGGTAGGCGCAATGAAGCCTCACACAAACATGCGACAGGTCGCCCTGTCGTATCGGGTTTGATGGGTCGCCCGGTTTAAAATCGGACATACTCCGCGGAAATTCCCCGCCTCAAAGGGCGGCCACCTCCCGCATCAACGCATATCTCAGCAGTCACGCAAGGTATATAATATCACAGCAAAACGGCATTTGCAAGCATTTTTTTGCGTTCCGGCAAATTTTTTTGCGCCAAAAATACCCACAAGGCTTCTTTGCTGTCAGACACTTTCATTTTATCCTTTGAAGTCAAAAAGATACACATTATTTACCATGAAAACTAAATTTTATTTAAAAGCATTAGGCTAAGCGCAATATTCGTCTCTATAAAGCGCCAATTATGCCGCCGGATGTCGGGCGGGTCATTGTTGGCAGTGTGTTGATCAATATATATTGTCGCACCGACAGCATTGTCCGGCGGGTAATCCCGCCGGACAAATCACCTTAATTTAATTCGGATTTATATGCCGTTACATAAATTTGACGGCCGTGCCGTACATCTGAAGGTAAAAGAAGGCAAAGCCGTTTGTGTCCATGTCAATATCCTGCCGCATGCCGATAATGGCGTCGGCGCCTACCATCTCGCCGCGTTTTTTGAGCTCCTCGGTTGCGACAAAAAAGGCCTTTTCAAAATCGCTTTGTCCGACCGACCATTCGCCATATAAAAACCCCCAATCCGCACTGTCCCGCGACATGGTACCCTGTTTTTTCATGCGGGCAATTTCAGACTGGTATTGCGCGACCAGTTTGCTTAGCGCACTGCCGAACATGCCTTTGTTCGAAACCTGAAAATAGACCGGGCCTAAAATCTCATAGGGCCTGCTGATATCTCCGGTGGTTACGATGACCTTGCTCATGATAGCATGCACCATCCTTTATCGCTCTATAATGTCTTATGGCTCCAATGTCCGGCTGCTTCTACCGCTCATCACAAAGCGTGCGCCGCTTCGTCTTAAAGCGGCGACGCGCCTTCCTCAAGCCAGTTATGATCCACCTCATGCTTGGGCGGACGAGCCAAAAGCACCTCCACCGCCTGCTTTGCAGTGGTCTGGCCCTTTATCAGGCTGTATATCTGCGTGGTGATAGGCATATCCACACCGAGGCGCTGCGACAGCTCATAGGCGCAAAGCGCCGCCGTAATGCCCTCGACCGTCATACCCACCTTTTCAACCGCCTGATCCACCGTCATGCCCTCGCCGACATAGATGCCGCAGCGGCGGTTGCGCGAATGCATTGAGCAGCAGGT
>JAEWMM010000220.1 GCA_023457175.1 Bacillota bacterium
CCCTATCCTCTCTGAGAGTAGGAGGTAGGGGGTTGGAGCGTTCCTGCGCGCAAGCGCAATACAGCGCTGCCGCTTGATAAAAGCTTGCCAAGCCTACTCCTGTTTTTCTGGTTGCCTGACGATAATATTTTTTTTACTTATCTTCGGAGGTAATTTTCAATGAATTTTAATTTTAACTGGCCGTCCGCCGAAAGCATAGGCGGCGCCGTGACCGCCAGCGGACT
The DNA here is from genome assembly GCA_023457175.1 of Bacillota bacterium. Lineage (GTDB taxonomy): Bacteria > Bacillota > Clostridia > Oscillospirales > Ruminococcaceae > Yanshouia. Next base: position 225 of record JAEWMM010000220.1, read on the forward strand.
GCTGCCCGCGCTTTTGGTGCTGCTGCTGTGTCTGGCGGGCGTCCGGGTATTGATGGGGCTGTTCACGCGGGTGCTGGAAAAATTGAAGGTAGAAAAAACGCTGCTGACCTTTTTGCGCTCGGCGGTGCATATTCTGCTTTATCTGCTTACAGCGCTCATCGTTGCGGACAAGCTGGGCATTCCGGTCACGTCGCTGATTGCGGCGTTGAGCGTTGCGGGCTTGGCCATTTCGCTCGCGGTGCAGGGCGCGCTCTCGAATATTGCGGGCGGCGTCATGATTCTGCTGACCAAGCCGTTTGTCGCGGGCGATTATGTCGAAGCGGGCGACGTTGCGGGTACGGTGGATGCGATTGGCTTAAGCTACACCAAATTCCTGACGCCGGACAACAAGACGGTATTTGCGCCCAACAGCGATATTGCGGCCGCTAAAATTACCAACTACACCAACGCGGCGCAGCGCCGTTTGGAGATTAAGGTGACGGCCGCCTACGCCAGCCCGACCGAAGGCGTTAAAAAAGCGCTGCTTGCGGTGACGGCCCGGCATGCGGAAATTTGTAACGACCCGCCGGTGTTTGCCGGCATTTTTGGCTATAACGACGCCTGCATTGAATATGTGCTGCGCGCCTGGGTGCCGACGCCCGACTATTGGACGCTGTATTTTGCGATGCTTGAGGAAATTCGCGAGGAATTTGACAAGGCCGGTATCGAGATGGGGTACCCGCGCATGAACGTCATTTTAAAGCAGTAACGGCGTTTTTGCGAAAAGTGAATGCGCGGGGCCTGCAAAGCGGGCGGTGAAAAGCGCGTGGTAAATAGTAAAAAGCACAGCGGCCCGCCTTGCGGGCAAAGTTTAAATTCCGCCGCGGCCCGGCTGCTTTGCGCCTTGCGGGGCGCAGGACGTTGCCCGCCGGCTTGCATCATTTTAATCGCCGCGGGCGATCTTCAAGGTTTTTTTACTCTTTGCTTTTGGCTTTTCACGTCCTGTCTTTTGCGCCGGTTTCGGGCTGCTGGTAAATGATATATATTAGTAACATCTTCATTGAGCTTTCACAAAAATTACCAAAATGTGTTAATTTTGTTGAAATCTGAGAAGGCCTTTGTTATACTTGTTAACGTCCGGATATATCATCCTTTGAAACGGGAGATGGGTCAGCCGTGAAAGATACCGCGCTGCGAAAGCTCAATTACTTCCTGCTTTGCCTGTTGGCGGCAGGCTTTGCAATTGTGCTTGCAGGTGTGCTCAAGTCCGGCGTCACGCTCGACGCGGGCGGCCTTGCGGGCGTTGAAAGATCGCTGGGCGGCTGGAAGCTTGTGGAGAACAACGCGGCGGCTGAACCGGCGGCGCTGCCGCAAAGCTATGACGCCGCCGCGGGCGTCACGCTTGAGACACGGCTGGACGATCTGAGCATTGAGCAGGGACTTGTGAACCTGCTGTATTGTCAGACCGCCCCGGGCGGTATAACGGTCAGTATCGGCGGCCGAACCGTTTATTCCTGCTCGGATATGGGGCAGGGGCTGATGGCCGTCGGCTCTTTGCGCGACCATTATATTCCGATAGATGTCAATGATTTCGGTGCGCAGGTGCGCATAACGCTGTTGCCGGCGCGCGATTGCAGCAGCGTGGCGCTGCAGTCCGCCCTGCTGACTACCGGAGCCGGCGCGTTGATACAGGCTTCTCTGAACAATTTCTGGCGCGGATGTCTCGGCTTTGCCATGCTGATGGTGGGCCTGATGCTGGTGCTGGCCTATTACGTCATGCTGCGCTATGTCCATTATCCGCCCATGCTGTGGCTGGGACTGTTTTTGGCCTGCTATTCCATTTGGAACAACGCCTATATCCATACGCTGCTGGCGCTGATTGCGGACCGGCGAGTTTGTCATATGCTGTTTTACGCGCTGATCGGACTGGCAGTCGTGTCGTGGCTGCTGTTCTCGTTTTATATTGGCAACAAGCGCCATACGCGCCTGTTCAATGCACTGATATTGCTGGTGCTGCTCAGCTCGGCCGCCGCGTTGGCAATCTGCATGCTGCAGCCGCCCGGGCAGGTTCAAAAATCTCTGCTGCCGGATGCCGCCATCGTCGCCGCCGCCGTCATCAGCCTTGGCGTGCTGCTGGTCGATTACCACCGCTATCAGGAGCTGAGCCGCCCTATGGCGGTGGGTATGGTAGGCGCGGTTGCGGGTGCGGCCGCCGGTATGTTCAACGCCTTTTTCGGTCAGGGCGACTACGCAGGGCTGGCGCTTGATCTGGGCCTTTTCTTTTTTACCGTCTGCTTTGCCGTCGGGCTGGTGGTCAGCGGCATCGACGCGCTGGTGCTCCAAAGCCGGATGCATACGCTTGAGATGGCGGCCTATCGCGACCAGTTGACCGGCTGCGAAAACCGCCGCGCCTTTGACCAAAAGCTGGAACACTACCGGAAGGCGGGCAGCGCCGATGCGATAGCCGGTCTGGCGATGGCAATGTTTGACTCGAACAACCTGAAAATTGTCAACGACACCTACGGGCACGCGCGGGGCGACCGGTTGATTATTGACACCGCCGAGACGCTGCGGCGCTATCTGGGTGCATTTGGCACCGTTTACCGCATAGGCGGCGACGAGTTTGTGGTGGTGTGCGATAATGCCGACCACCGCGCCTTGGGTGTGGCGCTCGAAGCCTTTGACCGCGAGGCCAATTACAATGGCGAGGTGGGCATTGACGTGTCGTGGGGTGTGGCTTACTACAAGCCCGCGCTTGACCGCGGCCCTGAGAGCGTTCTGATGCGCGCCGAACACCGGATGTATGAATACAAGAAGGGGTGCAAGCTGTGAGGCCGCACCCCTTTTGAGGTTCTGTGCATAAAAGCATATGACTGTCTTTGTTATCGCCGCCATATGGCGGCGTTGTCTTGCGCTGACGCGCGGGAACGCGCCCGCCCCTGACGCCCTGCTCCCCAAAGGGGTGTAGGGGAACAGAGGGTATGCATGACGCTTTTGGCAACTGTCATAAAGCGGCAGCGTTTTTAAGTTTTGCGCTGCGG
>JAEWMM010000221.1 GCA_023457175.1 Bacillota bacterium
TGGTACAGCGGGTCTTTTTCAAAGCAGCTGCAATGTATCTGGATAGCGCGGGGAAGATCTTTCTTGTTTAAACGATACAATCGATCGGTGTCCAAAATCATCCGGCTTTCCTGAAAAATATTTTTACTTTTTTTGTTTTACCGGTAAAATCCGGCATTACAGCGCTATTCGTCGTCTTCCGGCGTCCAGAGCACGATGCCCTCCTGCTCGGGGGCATCCTCCTCGCCGCCAATATCATCCTCTTCGTCAATAATTTGCGGGGTATCGGCTGTCTCTGCGGCCGCGTCGCCGTTTTCGGCCTGCTGTCCGCTGTCAACGGGCGGCGGCGGCGCGGGGTGCCTGCTGTTCCACTCGGCCATCGCCTGCTGCTGCGCCTGCCACACCCGCGACTGTACCGCGTCGGAGGCAACATAGCCCTCAGGATCAAAGCTGCCGTAGCAGAATTCATTTAAAATACGGGCCGTTTCCTCCTTATCGAGCATCATCAGGCTGCGGCCGTCGTCGGTGAGCTTTTTACCGTACATGCCGGAAAGCGGCAGCGTCATCTGCTTAAGCTTGACGCCCAAAAATGCGGGCGCCTTGGGGATAAGCGCGGCAATGTCGCTTTTGGTAAAGTTGGTCTGCACCATCGGCAGCGCCACATTCAACAGGCGGTCAAGCTGCTTGAGATTCAGGCTTTTGGTCTGGTCTATCGCGGCCTGCAGCACATTGCGCTGGCGCTGCACGCGGTGGAAGTCGCTGTCGATAAAGCGCTGGCGGGCATAGGCAATGGCGTCGAATCCGTCGAGATGGTTTAGGCCCGGTGTAACGCGGTGCTTAGTCGTGGAGTTGGTGTAGATTTCGCCGTTTAAGGCGGCGGCCTCGGTTTCGGTCAGCGTGATATCCACCCCGCCGATGGCGTCGATCCGGTCGCCGGCGACCCCGACATTGACGCGCACATAGCGGTACACCTCAATGCCGAACTGCTCCCGGACCGTTTTGAGCATGGCGTCGGCGCCGCCGTAGGTAAAGACGTGGGTCAGCCAGTCCTCGCCCACGCCCTCTATCGGCACGCCGATGGCGCGCTCAAGGCTGACGAGGTGCGCCGTATGGTTTTTAAGGTCCAGGCTTAACAGCATACAGGCGTCGGCGCGGGCGTTCTCGCTTAATTCCGAGCCGAAATGGCCCATGTCGGCCGACGCGCGTTCGTCGGTGCCCAGCAGCAGTACGTTGATGTGATCGAGCTTGCCAAGGCTCTTGCTCCAGGCGTCGGCGGGTGAAGCATCTTCCTTGTCAAATCCGATTTTATCGAGCTTTGCGTTGATATATATCGCGCCCGCAACAGCCAGCTCGGCCAGCAGGATCACCAGCAGAATCGCGATCCATCCGCCGGGTTTAATGCGCTTGAGCGCCTCTTTAATTCTCATGATATAGTTTCCTTTTTTGTTTTGTGATAAAGCAGCGGCATAACATGTCGGCGGCATTCCTCCTTTTCAGATCCCCTTGATGATCCTTACAGCTTATGTATCATACTCGCAAATATTGACGAAATCAAGATGTTTTTGTATTTAAATTTTAACAAATTGATCGCGCTTAAAAAGGTCGTTTTTATATGAATAAAACAGCCGCGCAGTCTCGTCGGGACGGTTTTTCCAACATGTGGCGGGGTATCTAAACAGTGCCTTATTTTAGCCCTTTTATTGCCTTGAGCCGGTTAAAAAGCGGGTTTTGGCAGCCAAAAGGCTAACGCGCACGCTTTCCAAACGTCGCGGCGCAACGCCTGAAACCGTCTGCGGCAGGCTGCTGCAAGCTGCGACGGTCTGCCGTAAGTTGCCGCGAATTGCAACAAGCTGCAACGGGCTGCGGCTCACGCGGGCGCGCTGAATACAAAGGGGAGAGGCGGCGCGCCCGACGGGGCTGAAGATTGAGCATGAATCACTCCGCGCTGCGCCCCAAAATAAAACGCCCGCAAAGCTGACCATATCCGCACCGCTGTGCGCCGCTAACGGCGAAAGGAACGCAAAAATCTAAATCTGAAAACGAAAAAGAGAGAGGGGCGCACCGAGTGCGCGCCCCTCTCTCTCTTAAAAAAACGGGTTTAAATTTCTGTTTGGGTTTGCCTGTTGCGTATGTTGCTGATGGTTACCACGATGTTTTCGTGACGGACGGCCTTGGGGTCAAAGCGCAGCAGCCCGAAAATCGCCTGCATGATAAAGCCGATACCCAGCACCGACACCAGCGTGCCGATGCCCACCTTGGCCCCTAACAGCCAGCCGGCAAGCAGCGCGCTGCCCTCGACAATGCCGCGCGCCATTCCAACCGGCACCCGCGGCAGCTTGCGGTTGAGCGCAACCATCAGCGAATCGCGCGGGCCGCTGCCCAGCGCCGCGCCGACATAAAAGGCCATGCCAAAGCAGATGATCACCTGCCCTGCGAGCAGCAGCGCAATGCCCGGCAGAAAGCCGTTCATTTTGGGCAACAGCCCGATATGGTTAAATAAATCTACCATTTTGCCGATCATAACGGTGTTGACAAGGGTGCCAAAGCCAATCTTTTCGCCCAGCACAACATCCAACACCAGAATGACCATTCCAACGATGATGCCCGCGTCGCCAAAGCTCAGGCCGCTCACGTTTGAAACGCCCATGTTCAGCGCATCCCACGGGCTTAAGCCCAGATTGGCCTGAATCGTCATGTAAACGCCGCAGCCGTAAGCCGCTATTCCAGATATCATCCGCAAAAATCTACACACATAATTTGGCATTGCCGCACCCCTTCTTCATCCTCAAATATCCCGCATGGTCAGCGAAATACGCTTACGCTTGACGTCTACCTCCAGCACCTTGACCCGGACCACATCGCCGCCCCGCACCGCCTCGCTCGGATGCTTTAAAAACCGGTCGCAGATGCGCGAGATGTGCATCAGTCCGTCCTGATGCACGCCGATGTCGACAAACGCACCGAAGTCGACGACGTTGCGCACCGTGCCGTCGAGCACCATGTCGGGCCTCAGGTCGGAGAGCTCCAGCAGGTCGGAGCGCAGCATCGGCGGGGGCAGCTCGTCACGCGGGTCGCGGCCCGGCTTTAACAGCTCGGCGACCATGTCGCGCAGCGTCGGCCCGCCGACGCCAAGCGTTTGGGCCAGCGCGGCCTCTCCCTTCTCCGCCACCCGCTGGGGCAGCGTTTGCAGCTGTCCCGCGCGCAGATCCTCCTCGGTAAAGCCGCAGGCTTTAAGCAGGAGCTGCGCCGCCGTATAGCTCTCGGGGTGCACCGCCGTGTTATCGAGCGGGTTGTCGCTCTCGGCCACGCGCATAAAGCCCGCCGCCTGTTCAAACGCCTTTTTGCCGAGCTTTGGCACCGCCATAAGCGCCTTGCGGGAGGTAAAATGCCCGTTCTCTTCGCGATAAGCCACAATATTTTTTGCCAGCGCAGGGCCGATGCCCGCGATGTAGGCCAAGAGCGAGAAGGACGCGGTGTTCACGTCGACGCCCACAGCGTTGACGCAGTCCTCGACGACGCCCCCCAGCGTCTGATCAAGCCGGTTCTTGGGCATGTCGTGCTGGTACTGCCCGACGCCGATGGCCTTGGGGTCGATCTTGACCAGCTCGGCCAAGGGGTCTTGCAGCCGCCGCGCGATAGACACCGCCGAGCGCAGCGACACGTCGTACTGCGGGAACTCCTCAGCCGCGAGCTTACTGGCCGAATAGACGCTGGCCCCCGCCTCGCTGACCACCATATAGTCCACCGGTCTATCCAGCGTCTTGAGAAGGTCGGCGACAAAGATTTCCGATTCCTTCGAGGCGGTGCCGTTGCCGATTGAAATAACGCTGACGCCGTGCTTTTTAATCAGCGCGCGCAGCTTGGCGGCGGCCTCCTCGGTTTTATTCTGGGGCGGCGTCGGGTAGACGACCGTTGTGTCAAGCACGCGGCCGGTGGCGTCGACCACCGCAATCTTGCAGCCGGTGCGGTAGGCGGGGTCAAGCCCCAGCGTCACCCGGCCCTTGACGGGCGGCTGCATCAAAAGCGGCTTTAAATTCAGCGCAAAGACCTTGATGGCCTGCTCGGCGGCGTTTTCGGTCAGCGTGCCGCGCAGCTCGCGTTCAAGCGAAGGAAAGATCAGGCGCGAAAGCGCGTCGGCACAGGCCTCTCTCACCACATGAATCGACGGCGAAAAGCCCTTTTTGACCACCATGCGCTCAAGGATTTGTAACGCTGCCGCCATGTCGCATTCAATCGATACCTTGAGCACCTCCTCGCGCTCGCCGCGGTCGACCGCCAGCACGCGGTAGCCCGCCACCTTGGCAACCGGCTCTGAAAAATCGCAGTACATGGCATAGACGCCCTGTGCCGCCTGAGGGTCGTTTGACACCGAGCGCAGGCAGGCCGTGCGCTGCAAAAACGCACGCAAAGCGCCGCGCACCGCCGCGTCGTCCGAGACCATCTCGGCGATGATATCCTTGGCGCCCGCAATGGCGTCGGCGGCCGTCTCGACCCCTTTTTCGGGAGCGATGAACGGTTCGGCCAGCGTCTCGGGCAGCGCGGCGCCCGTCTGCTCGAAGAATTTTAGCGCCAGCGGCTCAAGGCCTTTTTCCTTCGCCATCATGGCGCGGGTGCGGCGCTTTTTTTTGTAGGGCAGGTAGAGGTCCTCAAGCGCCGAGAGGGTTTTGGCGCCGGCAATGGCCGCCGCTAACTCGTCGGTTAAAGCGCCCTGTCCTTCGATGGAGGAGCGAATCTCCTCGCGGCGCTTGTCGAGATTGCGCAGGTAGTTCAGGCGGTCTTCAAGGTCGCGAAGCTGGCTGTCGTCGAGCGAGCCGGTCGCCTCCTTGCGGTAGCGCGCGATAAACGGCACCGTGTTGCCCTCGTCGAGCAGCCGTACGGCGCTCTCAACCTGGCTTTCGCGCAGCGAGAGCTCCTGCGCCAGTTGCTGTGTCAGATTCAAAAATTATTCCCTCATTTCAGGCGTAGTCTATCCGGTGCGAGGCCCCGCCGGCAGGCGCGGCATCTGGGCATCATACTTTTTTGAGCACAAACGGCTCGCCGGGCGGCAGCAGCAGTCCGCGGAGGTCGCCGTCGGTCACGTTTTTAAATACGTCGCGCGGGTCGCCCTGATGTGCGGGCTGGATCGAATCGTAGGTGCCGTAATGCAGCGGGAACAGCCATGCGTCGGGCAGGTTGTTGGCCAGCACCGCCGCCGACGTATGGTTGAGGTGGTACTCGCACATCGAGACGTCGAGCGCCAGCAGGTCGATATTTTTAACGCGCAGGTGCGCTTCCATCAGGCGGGTATCGCCCGGAAAAAACAGCCGTCCGTCCGGCGTGTTGAGAATGTAGCCGCAGCACTCCCCGGCGCGGAACGGCCTGCCGCCGCGCTTTAAATCCTTGAGCTGCCACGGGTGGTCGGCGGGAGTGACTTCAACAGTGATACCGCCGCCAAGCGCAAACGGCTCGTCCTCGCGGCAGACAAACGCCTGCTGCGGGCTGACGCCAAGCTGGGTCAGCGCATGGTAGACGCGATAGGTGCCAAAAAGCTTTGCGCCCTTTTGCGCCAGCACCGGCGCCGTTATCGGGCCGAGGTGGTCGCTGTCCGAATGGGTGTAGAGCACGTAGTCGACGCGCGGCACATCCTGCGCCAGCACCGGCAGCGCGATTTTAAGCTTAAGCCCCACCTCGCTACAGCCCTCCTGATCGGGAGAAAGGGACAGCACCGGGTCGATGAGGATGATCGTTCCGCGGCAGTTGATCAAAAAGCCCGCGCCGCCAAGCCATGTCACCGCCGTATCGCTCCGGCGCGCAAAGGCGGCCGTCCCGACCGGTGTTGTCGTCAATGTGTTTTGCGCTTGCGCCATGCTGCTTCCTCCTTTGACCTGAACATGTTATTTATGATATTTCCCGCCCGCCGAGATGGAGCAGGCGCGGTAAAGCTGCTCGCAGAGCATAAGCCGCATAAGCTGGTGCGGAAAGGTCATACGCGAGAACGAAAGCCGCAGCGCCGCCGCCCGCTTGACGCTGTCATGCAGCCCGAACGAGCTGCCGATGACAAACGACAGGGCGCTGCTGCCCGCTGTTTCGAGCGCGTCGAGCCTTGCCGAGAGCTGCCCGGAGGAGAGCATGTCCCCCTCGACACACAGCGCAATGAGCGCGCTGCCCTTGGCCTTTTCGAGAATTTTTGCGCCCTCGGCGGCCAGCGCCGCGTCGATTTGCGCTGCCGACGGCCGCTCGGGCAGGCGGGCCTCGTCAAGCTCGACGAGCTGTACCTTTGAATAGGCCGACAGGCGCTTTAAATATTCGGCGCAGCCCTGTGTGAGATATTGCTCCTTGAGCCTGCCGATTGTGATAAGTCTGATATTGCGCATGGGCGGCGATCTCCTGTTAAAAAGCGATGGGGTTGGCGGATGATTTGTCAAGCCTTTTTCAAAAAGCTTGGTCTTAATCGTTAAAAGCGCAAAAAGGGGAGACAAAGCAGTCCGGCGAACTGTTTTGTTGAGCAAACCCTTGCAGGGTTTCCCCCCGCGTTTAAGCGGCGTCGGTGCCTTGATTTTTAGCTTTTGTTATTGAAAGTAAAAGGGGGTGAGCATGCCGCTTTTGGCAACTGTCATAAAGCGGCAGCGTGTTTAAGTTTCGTGCTGCGGCGCGAAACGATCCCCCACCCCCGCCCCTGCCCCCGCCGGGGCAGGGGCGTCAGATTACAATATCAAGCGCAATACAAATGTTGATGTTTAGGACGGTTGCCCTAGGTGTATTATCGCTGTCGCGGGTTTTGCCGGCATAACTGCCGAAGGTTGCTCGCTCCGCGGGCCCCCTTTTTCTGCCGCCAGAAAAAGGGGGGAAAAAGACCGCTCAAGGAAGGGACCTTTCGACGTTCCCTTCCTTAAGAATCCATCCTTTCCATCGACCAAGGAC
>JAEWMM010000222.1 GCA_023457175.1 Bacillota bacterium
GCCTTGAACTGCTCGATCATCAGCGGAACAACCTTGAACAGGTCGCCGGTGATGCCGTAGTCGGCCACCTCGAAGATCGGGGCCGCGTCGTTCTTGTTGACAGCGATGATGCACTCGGAATCCTGCATGCCGGCCTTATGCTGAATAGCGCCGGAGATGCCCAGCGCGATATAGATTTTGGGATGAACGGTCTTACCGGTCTGGCCGACCTGATGGTCGGCGGAAAGCCAGCCCGCGTCGATGGTGGCACGGGAGCCGCCGACGACGCCGCCGAGCACGTCGGCCAGCTCGTGCGCCAGCTCAATGCCCTTCTGGACGTCCTTGCCGATGCCGCGGCCGACCGAGACAACAATGTCCGCGCCGGTCAGGTCAACGAGCTGCTTGGCAGCCTTGACAACCTCAAGCACCTGAGTCTGAATGTCGGCCTCGGTGAGCGAGAACTCGGGCTTGATGATCTGGCAGGCGTCGGCCTTGGCCTGATCGAACTCGGCACGCTTCATAACGCCGGGACGAACGGTCGCCATAGCGGGGCGGAAGCGGGGGCAGATGATGGTCGCCATCAGGTGACCGCCGAAAGCCGGACGGGTCATCTTGAGGTTTCTGTCCTCGTAGTTGAACTTCTGGGAGGCCAGATCAATCGTCGAGCTGGTTCTCAAAAATTCGACATAGTTGGCAACGTCAACGTCGAGATGGGTGCAGTCGGCGCAAAGGCCGGTGTGCAGACGTGCTGCGCAGCGGGGGCCAAGGTCACGGCCGATGTTGGTCGCGCCGATGAGGAAAACCTCAGGCTTCATCTCGGTGATAACGTCGCAGATCACCTTGGCGTAAGCGTCGGTGGTGTACTCTTTAAGCAGGGGCGACTCGCAGACGATGATCTTGTCCGCGCCGTAGCCGCCAAGCTCCTTGGCGATGCCCTCAACCTGGTCGCCCAGCAGCAGACCGCAGAGCTCAACGCCCAGCTCGTCCGCCAGCTTGCGGCCTTCGGAGATCAATTCGTAGTCGGTGGGCATCAGCTTGCCCCGGCGCTGCTCGCAGAAGACCCATACGCCCTTGAAAGCAGCGAGATCGGTATTGTTAAAAGTAGCCATTCGTACTATCTCCTTTCAATCAGATAATATGCTTTTTAAGCAAGATGCCGGCAAGCGTTGCGCAGGTTGCCTTGTCGGCGCCCTCGAGCATAGTGCCAACACCCTTCTGAGGAGGAGTGAAGGACTTGAAGATGTTCGTGGGAGAGCCCTTCAGACCAATGGTGTCCAAATCGATCAGCGGATCGTCCTTCAAGGTCTCGAAGTTGAAGACATGCAGCGGCTTGGCATAGCAGTCCATGACGCCGCCAACGCTCATGTAACGCGGATCGTTGAGCTCCTTGATGCAGGTGAGCAGGCAGGGGGTCTTGGGCTTGATGGTCATGTAGCCGTCCTCGAGCATGCGGCGGCAGGTAACCTCGCCGCTCTCAACCTTCAGATCGGCAACGTAGGAGATCTGGGGCAGGTCGAGCTTCTCAGCAATCTGCGGGCCGACCTGCGCGGTGTCGCCGTCGATGGCCTGACGGCCGCAGAAGACGATATCATCCTTCTCAAGGCCGATCTTCTTGATCGCAGCCGAGAGAATCTGAGAGGTCGCGTAGGTATCGGAACCGCCGAATTCACGCGCGGAAACGAGAACGCCCTCGTCAGCGCCCATGGCCATCAGCTCGCGGAGCATGCCCTCGGCAGGGGGCGGGCCCATCGTAATAACGACAACCTTGCAGCCATTGGCGTCCTTCAGGCGCAGAGCCGCCTCGATGGCGCTCTGGTCGTCGGGGTTGATGATGGCGGCCATAGATGCACGGTTCAGGGTGCCGTCGGGATTGACGGCTACCTTACCGGAAGTATCCGGAACTTGCTTTACACAAACTATTGCTTTCATAAAACGGTGCGCCTCCTCTTACTTAACCTGAAGGGCATTCGCGATGACCATACGCTGGACTTCGCTGGTGCCTTCGTAGATCTCGGTGATCTTCGCGTCACGCATCATGCGCTCAACCGGGTAATCACGCGTATATCCGTAACCGCCGAAGAGCTGGACGGCGCGGCGGGTGACATCGTTTGCAGCCTCGGCGGCAAACAGCTTCGCCATAGCGGAGTCGATGCTGTAGGGCTCATGCGCCTGCTTCTTGATGGCAGCAGAATAAACCAGATACTGCGCGGCCTTCATGCGGGTGTGCATGTCGGCAATCTGGAACTGAGTATTCTGGAACTGAGAGAGACGCTTGTTAAACTGGACGCGCTCTCTCGTATATTTGATGACTTCGTCGATAGCGCCTTCGCCGATGCCCAGCGCCTGAGAAGCGATGCCGATACGGCCGCCGTCGAGCGTCTTCATAGCGATCTTAAAGCCTTCGCCCTCTTTACCCAGCAGGTTCTCCTTGGGGACGATGCAATCTTCAAAGATCAGCTCGGAGGTAGAGGAGCCGCGAATGCCCATCTTTCTCTCGTGCTTGCCGACCGAGAAGCCGGGGAAATCCTTTTCAACAATAAAGGCGGAAATGCCGTGGTTGCCTTTTTTGCGGTCGGTCATTGCCATGACGACGAACACGTCGGCATAGCTGGCATTGGTGATAAACACCTTGGTGCCGTTGAGCACATAATGGTCGCCGTCGAGCACAGCAGTGGTCTGCTGGCCGGAGGCGTCGGTGCCTGCGCCGGGCGCGGTCAGGCCGAACGCGCCGATCCACTCGCCGCTGCAAAGCTTGGGGAGGTACTTCATCTTCTGATCTTCGGTGCCGTTTTCAAAGATGGGCGCGCAGCAGAGCGAGGTGTGAGCCGAAACGACAACGCCGGTCGTCGCGCACACCTTCGAGAGCTCCTCAACGCACATTGCATAGGACAGAACGTCGGCGCCTGCGCCGCCGTACTGCTTGGGGAAATAAACGCCCATCATGCCCAGCTTACCCATTTTCTTGACGGTCTCCATCGGGAACATTTCCTTCTCGTCGCCCTCTTCTGCTAAGGGCTTAACTTCATTTTCCGCAAAGTCGCGATACATTTTGCGGAGCATTTGATGTTCTTTGCTCAGTACAAAGTCCATATTGTTTTCTCCTCCTATAATAGAGTAAAACACGGCGGGCATGGTGATTTTTACCCGGCGGTTTTCAAAAGGGACGCGCGAGTGGAATTGCAAAAGGGCAGAATGCGGCCCTTGACACAATTACAACGTTATAACATTAACACGCGGCCATAAGGAATGCAAGTGGATTTGTTAATTCTGTAACACGAGGCGAGCTTTTTGTAAAACCATACAAAAAAGCTGTTGATTAAAATGATAATTAGGGTCAATGTGTTCGCCGTTTTGCTTTTATAAATTCGATTAAATGATCGAATTTATGACAAAATTAAATAAAAGTTTTAAGGGTTAAAAAAGGGTTTTAAAATGTTAAACCGACCCCTCGCGCGGCAGTGCCGCATGAGGGGCCGGCGGCAGTTTAAGACGGCATTTAGCGGCTGGATTTTCTCCAGATTTTCAGCCGTTCCGCTTCCTTGATCAGCTCTTCTCGGAACTGCGGGTGCGCAATTGAGATGATAGCTTCGGCGCGCTCCCAGGTTGAAAGGCCCTTTAAGCAGACCTTGCCGTATTCGGTGACCAGATAGTGGGTGCAGGTGCGGGTGTCGGTGACGATGGAACCGGGGTTAAGGGTGGGCAGAATGCGCGAATGCAGCACGCCCTTTTTATCGGTAAAGGACGAGGAACAGCAGATGAAGCTCTTGCCGCCCTTCGAGAGGTAGGCGCCCAGCACAAAATCAAGCTGCCCGCCCGAGCCGCTGATATGGCGGGTGCCGGAAGATTCGGAGCTTACCTGACCGAACAGGTCAATGTCGACGGCGTTATTGATGGACATGAAGTTATCGATCTGCGCAATCCGGCGGGCGTCGTTGGTATAATCGACGCCGACGGCCATCACGGCCGGGTTCCGGTCGATGTATTCATACAGCTTTTTGGTACCGGCCGCAAAGGCGAACACCTGACGGCCGCGGTCGATGGCCTTCTGGGAGCCGTTGATCTTGCCGGCCTTAGCGATATCGACAAAAGCGTCGACATACATCTCGGTGTGAACGCCAAGATCCTTAAGGTCGGACTGGGCAATCAACGAGCCGACGGCATTGGGCATGCCGCCAATGCCAAGCTGCAGGCAGGCCCCGTTGGGAATTTCTTCGACGATAAGCTTAGCGACCGCCTCGTCAATTTCGGAGGCGGATGCCGCGCCCATCTCGGCGATGGGGGGGTTGCTGCCCTCCACGACCATATCAACCTCGGAGATATGTATTTCGGTCTCGGAGCCGCCAAAGCAGCGGGGCAAATTCTCGTTGACCTCCAGAATGATGATTTTAGAGGTCTCGCAGACCGCCTTTAAGTGGGAGACGTTGGGGCCAAAGTTAAAGTAGCCGTGCTTATCCATGGGTGCGACCTGAAACATCGCCACGTCGCCGGGGGCGATATGCTCGCGGTAATAGCGGGGCAGCTCGGCGTAACGGATGGGGGAATAGAACGCGAAGCCCTGCTCAATCGCCCTGCGCTCAATGCCGCCCATGTGCCAGGAGTTCCAGCAAAAATGCGCCTGCGGTTCGTCAATTTTAAAAATCTCAGGCATCCACATGCAGATGCCGCCACGGATCTTAATATCGGTCAGCTCGTTCATGCGCGCAGCCAGCGCCTTATCCAGCGCGACCGGATGGCCGACCGCCCAGCCGTAATCGACCCAGTCGCCGGATTTGATGACGCTGACCGCTTTTTCGGCGCTTGTCAGCTTGCTTTGGTATAGTTCTTGAAAGCCCATCTTGGAATATCCTCCCTGGTTAGTTTTAAATTTAACGATCAGTCTGTGCCCATTATAGTATGAAATGCCTTAAATTTCAACCGTCTGTAGCGGCCGATGACGCAGATTTTGTTTGGCCACCGGCTAAAAAACTGCCGAGACCGCCTTTAGAATAGCTGCGCGCCGTTTTGTGCGGCTTTTTTGAGCTGACACAGATCGTAATAAAAGACTTTGTTATTATATTGACAAAATCATAACAAAGCGGTTATGATTAGGCTGATTTAATCCCTGCGTTTAAAAGGGCTTTAGGCTGAAGAAGTTTTGGTAGGAGGAAATGTTTTAGTGAGCAGATTAGAGATTCGCACGCCAAACCGTTCCCAGACCGTGGTGGAGGGCCTGTACCGCGATATTGAAAGGCGTATCACCGCCAGTCCGCCGGGGCTGTGCCCCGTAGACCTTTCAGCGGCATTTCTCCATCTTTGCCATGCGCAGACCTGCGGCAAGTGCGTCCCCTGCCGCATTGGACTCGGGCAGCTGACCATCCTGCTGCGCAATGTGCTCGACGGCAAGGCGGCACTTTCGGATGTAGGCTTAATTGAAAAAACCGCCCGCGTCATTAAGGACACCGCCGATTGCGCTATCGGGCGGGAGGCTGCCGACATGGTTTTAAAGGGCGTTAAAGGGTTTTACGACGATTATGTCGAGCATATTACCCACCGCCGATGTCTGTGCAACCTCAACCAGCCGGTGCCCTGCGTGGCGCTGTGCCCCGCCGGGGTGGATATTCCGGGCTATATCGCGCTTGTTGCCGAAGAGCGCTTTTCCGATGCGGTGCGCCTGATCCGAAAGGACAATCCGTTCCCGACCTCCTGCGCCATGGTGTGTGAGCACCCGTGCGAAGCCAGATGCCGCCGCAACATGGTCGACGACGCCGTCAGCATCCGGGCTTTAAAGCGCTACGCGGTAGATCACGCGGGCGTGGTGCCGGTGCCGGAGCGCGCCGCGCCTACCGGAAAGCGGGTTGCCGTCATCGGCGGCGGGCCGGGGGGCCTCAGTGCGGCCTATTTTCTCTCGCTCATGGGGCACGAGGTTGAGGTGTTTGAAAAGCGCGCTCATCTGGGCGGCATGTTGCGCTACGGCATCCCCAGCTACCGGCTGCCGCGCGAGCGCTTGCAGCAGGATATCGACGCCATTCTCTCGACCGGCGTCAAGGTCAAGCTCAACGCCGAGATCGGCAAGGATATCACAATCCGTGAGCTGCGCCGCCGCTTTGACGGCGTCTATATCGCTATCGGCGCGCAGGCCGACAAGACGGTCGGCATCGAGGGCGAGGGCGCCCGCGGCGTTATTTCGGCCGTTGAGATGCTGCGCGGCATCGGCGACGGTGTGCTGCCTGATTTTTCCGGCAAGCGGGTCGTGGTCATTGGCGGCGGCAACGTCGCGATGGACTGCGCCAGAAGCGCCCGCCGTCTGGGCGCCGAACATGTCGCCATTGTGTACCGCCGCCGGCGCGCCGACATGACCGCTATGCCCGAGGAGGTCGACGGCGCGGTGGAGGAGGGCTGTGAGCTTATCACCTTACAAGCGCCGGTGCGCATTGAGCACGAGAACGATGATCGGGTGCTGGCGCTCTGGACTCAGCCGCAGATGATCTCGACGGTGGACGCCGAGGGACGCCCGCGCCCGGCCAAAGCCGACGCGCCGCAGCGGCGCATTGCCTGCGACCTGGTCGTGGTTGCCATCGGGCAGGGTATTGAAACCGCCCCCTTTGCAGAATACGGCATTCCGATCAAGCGTGGCGTTATCGACGCTATGAGCTCAAGCGACGTCTGGACCATCACCGGCGTGTTTGCGGGCGGCGACTGCGTCACCGGTCCGGCCTC
>JAEWMM010000223.1 GCA_023457175.1 Bacillota bacterium
GCCCCAGGCCGTTGCCCTCGGCGGCGCGGGTATGGTCGCCCTGATAAAACTTTTCAAAAATATGGGGCTGCGCTTCGGGCGCAATGCCGATGCCGGTGTCGGATACCGCAACCGTAACCTGCCCCGTCCGCTCGATAAGCCGCACCGAAACGACGCCATAGTGCGGCGTAAACTTGATGGCGTTGCCCAAAAGATTCAGCCAGACCTGCAAAAGCAGCTCCTCATTGCCGTAGAACAGTGCGGGCATCAGCTCAATGTCCAGCTCGATATTCTTTTTAGACCACTGCCCCTCCAGCAGCAGCAACGCCTGACGCAGCTGTTCGTCCAGCGAAAAGCGCGTCTTGCTGGGAATGATCTCCTGATTCTCAAGCTTAGACAGCCTGAGGATATTGCTGGTAAGCATCGAGAGCTTCTGCGTGCTTTGTATAATCAGCCGGGTATATTCCTCCCGGTCGGCGTCGGTGAGACTGCCGTTTTGCAGCAGCGCCGCGTAACCCTCTATGGCGGCAATCGGCGTTTTAAACTCGTGCGAGACGTTGACGACAAAATCGTTTCTCAGTGTCTCAATGCCGCTGAGCTCCTGCGCCATCACATTAAAATTGCGCTGCATTTGGCGCATTTCGGGCAGGCCGTTGTCCTCGGGGCTGCGCACGTTAAAGTTGCCGCGGGCAATTTCTTTGAGCGCCGCGCTCAGGCGATTGATCGGCTGGGTAACCTTGTGCCCAACCAGCGCCGAGACAACC
Organism: Bacillota bacterium; assembly: GCA_023457175.1. Lineage (GTDB taxonomy): Bacteria > Bacillota > Clostridia > Oscillospirales > Ruminococcaceae > Yanshouia. Next base: position 744 of record JAEWMM010000223.1, read on the forward strand.
GTCCCCACGACAACTGCGGTGAACAAAAAGTTGACCAAGGGCACAAACGGGCTGCGCCTTGACATCGATATCCAGCCGTGCCGGTCGAGCATGATAAAAATTCCGGTCGCGACAAAGGCCGAAAAGCTCATGATCAGAAACACCGAAATAACAAAGCCGCCCCACAGCGTAATGTTTTGTTTAGCTTTCATGGCATTTCTCCGCCTTATAGCCCAGCCCGCGCACCGTGATAATCTCAAAGTCGCCGTTGTCCCTGAACCGCTCGCGCAGCCGGTTGATGTGTACATCCACCGTGCGGGCGTCGGTGGCCGAATCCATGCCCCATATTTCATCCATGAGCTGCCGGCGGGTAAAGATTTTGCCGGTGTAGGCCAGCAGCTTATAGAGCAGATAAAATTCCTTTTGCGGCAGCAGCTCGTTTAACCCGTTGCCGCTGACGGTCAGCGCGTCGTAATCGAGCGTGAGGCCGCCGCAGACGATTTTGCGCTCACTGATGATCTTTGCGCGCCGCAGCAGTGCGCTGATGCGCAGCAGCATCTCGTTGACATCCACCGGCTTTACCATATAGTCGTCGGTGCCTGCTAAAAAACCGCGCTGCTTGTCAAAAAAGGTTTCGCAGGCCGTCACCATCAGCACCGGCAGCGTGTATCCGGCGTCGCGCAAGGATTTTGTCAGCGCGCAGCCGTCCATGTTGGGCATGAGAATATCGCAGATCATTAAATCAACATACTCGCGCTCCAAAACCGCCAGCGCCTGCCCGCCGTCCTGCGCGCCGGTGACGTGGTAGCCGTTTTTGATCAATACCGTGCATAAAAGCTGACGCAGCTTCGGCTCGTCTTCCACAACCAGAATATGAAACATTCGCCTCACCCCCACCATAAGACAATAACATCATCTTCTTATAAGAAGAATAGCATTTTCAAATGAACTGAATGTTAACTTTTTCGTTTCACGGCGGTTTTTACCTAACTTTTTGGTATAGTTTAACTTGGGTTGATAAACCGGTGTTACTATTTTAATTGTAATTGCGCTGCTCAATAAAAATCAAGACATTTTATTGAGAACAGCCCGGCTGCGCCGTGCTGATTTTTCGTTTATAAGAACTAAAATACGCCTCATAAAATTCCATTGCTAAAAATCCTGCTTCACGATTTTTAGACGGAATCAGTATAAAAACACTTAGGAGTTGACAACATGGATCTGAGTTTTTTGAAGACGGGCAGGCAGCTTGCATCGCTGGCGCTCGCCGCGGCGGTTGTCGCGGGCGCTGCCGGCTGCGGTAAAAGCGCGCCGGCCATGGCGCAGGGCAGCCGCCCCCCGGCGGCAAGAAAGAGCGGTGCAATATCGGTTCAGATCACCTATCCCGAAACCGAAACGTTGGAGCGCCGTACCGAATTTGCCGGCAGACTGGCGGCGGCGCAAAGCGTCAAGGTATATCCCGAGGTGGGCGGAACCGTCGCTAAAACCTACTTTAACGCCGGAGATACCGTCAAAAAAGGCGATTTGCTCTTTGAGCTCAACGACACCGACGCGCAGACGGCGCTTAAAAAGGCCGAGCTGGACTACCAGAAGACGCTGGCCGACCTCGCCTCCGAAGAGTTCGGCTCAACAAACGCGCTGACCGAGCTGCAATATCAGAACGCGATTACAACTGCGCAGAACGCTTACGAAAACGCGCGGGATAATCTTGAAGTGGCCACCGGCGACGACTTTGACCTCGTCAGCTTCAGGCGTTACCGTCAAAACCTTAAAAAGGCCGAAAAAGCATATGACAACGATGAATCGACCGAAACCTGGGAAGCCTACACCAAGGCCATGAAGGATTACAACAATATGCTGGACGATTACGCCAGCTACAGCAATTACAAAACGCAGATCACCAAGTTTGAAGCCGCGTATGACGACTATCTTACCGCGCTCGAAAAGTACGACATCTACAAGAGCATGACCGCCGGAGAGGACGCCGCCGCGCGCGATATTAAACGCGCCCAAGCCGAGCTGATCTACGAAGCCGCGCAGAAAGCTTTAAGCAACCACAGGGTATACGCCCCCGTTTCAGGCGTTATCGCCGCAAAGAACATCAGCGATTATAATGTGGTCTCTACCCAGACGAGCAGCTATGTCATCTCGCAGGAGGGGCTGCCCACCGTCAGCTTTAACCTTTCGGAGGATGGCGCGCTGGCCATGACGCTCGGTGCGCCGGTCACCGTCACCTATAACGGCGGCGACTATACCGCCGAGGTCATCGAGCTTTCGCCCGAGGCGGACGCTTCCACCGGCCTTTATGCCGCCAAGGCCCAGTTTACCGAGGATATCGGCGCGGCCCGCTCGGGCGCGGTCGTCAAGGTCATGGCAATTACGGCGCAGGAAAAGGACACCCTGACCGTTTCGATCGACAACGTCTACTACGAAGGCAACCAGCCCTACCTCTACATATATGACAACGGCGCCGCAAAGCGTGTGGATATCACCGTTGGTATGACCACAGCCGACAAGATGTCGGTCACGGCGGGCATCACCGCGGGCGACGCTGTCATTACTACCTGGCACCCCAGGCTTAAGGATGGCGCAGAGGTGACCAACCGGCAGCTCGACGGCGGCAGCACGCCGTCCGGTACCGCACCGCAAAATACTCCACAGCCCGGCGAAGCCTCCGCAAAGAAGGAGGGCTAGCGCATGTTTTCTCTCCCGAATTTTGCGGTCAGGCGCCCTGTCTGCATGCTCGTATGCGTACTCGCGCTTTTTCTGTTCGGCACCGGCTCGATTATGGGCATGCCGATTGAATCAACCCCTGAGATGGATATGCCGATGATGATTGTCATGACGCGCTACAGCGGCGCTTCGCCCGACGAGGTGGATCAGGCGGTGACCGAGCGGGTCGAAAGCGCGCTCTCCGCCGTCAGCGGCATTGAGAGCATGTCTTCGACTTCCAGCGCGGGCAGCTCGCGCGTGATGCTGCAATTCTCGTACAACGATGATATGGACGACAAATATCAGGACGTTACCTCGGCGCTTTCGAGAATCAATCTGCCGGACGGGGCGGGAGATCCCACCGTCATCAAAATGAGCACCGCCAACATGAACAACTCGGTTATGCGGCTGTCGATCACCTCGGACGGCGACACCAGCAGCATCACCGATTATATCGAAGACAATATCGTGCCGGAGATTGAAAAGATTGAGGGCGTCGGCGAGGTCAGCGTGCGCGGCGGCCGCAACAAATATATCAGCATCGAGCTGATGGAGGATCGCTTAAACCAATACGGCCTGAGCATGGGCGACGTTTCGAGGGCGATCGCCAATGCCGAATTTGAGGTGACCGTCGGCACCGCAAACCGCGGCGACGTTGAGTTAAGCCTGGTCGGCAGCGCCGAGTACAATACCTATCAGGCGCTGGCAGATATTCCGGTCTCGTTAAAATCGGGCGATATTCTGCATATCTCAGATGTCGCCAACGTCTACATGGCCGAGCAGGAGCGTTCCTCGTACAGCCGGCAGAACGGCTTTGAGAACATCAGCATCTCGGTCAATAAAGAGCAGAGCGCCAATACGATTCAGCTCTGCAACAAGATTGCGGTTCTGGTAGACGAATTAAATGCCGACGACAGTCTCGGCCTGAATATCAGAATCAGCTCCAACAGCGGCCAAACGATTATGGATAATATTAAAAACGTGGTTTCCTCGCTGATTATGGGGCTTGTTATTTCGGTCATTGTGCTGTTTTTCTTCTTTGGAGAGTGGCGCGCCTCGTTTATCGTCGGCCTGTCGATGCCAATTTCGGTCATGGCGGCGCTGGTCATGATGTCGGCCTTTGACATGACGGTTAACATGATGTCGCTGGGCGGCCTTGTCGTGGGCATCGGCATGATGGTGGATAACTCTATTGTCGTCATGGAAAGCTGCTTTAGGGCGCGCAGCGAAGAGCGCACCTTTAAAGAAAGTGTGGCGGCGGGCGCAAACCTGGTGGCCGGCTCGGTCATCGCCTCGACGGCAACGACCGTCGTCGTGTTCCTGCCCATCTCGCTGATGGACGGCATGGCGGGCCAGCTTTTTAAGGACACCGGCTTTACCATCGTGTTTTCGATTACGGCGTCCCTTATCAGCGCGCTGACGCTGGTTCCGCTGCTCTTTGTTAAGATGCAGCCTGTAGAAAAGATGGCGTCGTTCTCCAACCGGATGCTCAAATTCATCGACAGATATTATAATAAACTATTGCGAAAGGCGGTCAACGCCCGCAAAATCGTTGTGCTGGCTGCGGTGGCCTGCCTGATCGCCGCGGGCCTGATGTTTACGCAGATCAAAATGGAAATGATGCCCTCGATGGACCGCGGCGACGTCAGCTTGTCGGTACAGACCAAGTCGGGCTTGAGCCTTGAGGCGACCAACGCCATCATGACCGAGATTGAGGACATCATTAAGCAGGAGCCCGACGTCGAATCCTATTCACTGAGCGCGGGCGGGGGCGGCGGCATGATGGGCGGCGGCTCCTCAGGCAGCGGCTCAATATCCCTCTCGCTTAAAGAGGGACGCAGTACCTCCACCGACGACTTTGTCAACGAGATTCGCGAAAAAACAGCGCATATCCAAAATTGCAGCATCACTACGACCGCCGAAAGCGCGATGTCGTTCGGCAACAGCACCAGCGTTGAAATCGATCTTGTCGGCGCCGATTACGGCGCGCTTAAAATCGCGGCCGCCACGGTCAGGGAGCAGCTGGCTCTGATGGACGGCATCACGGCGACCGGCAGCAGCATTTCGGACGGCGACCCGCGCGCAAAGCTTGTGGTCGACCCCATTCTGGCCAGCGCGGTCGGTATGACGCCCTATTCGGTGCTTACCGCCGCCTCGAACAAAATAGCCGGTGTGACCGCGATGGAGTACCAGCAGGGCGACACCACCTACAACGTCAAGGTCGAGTTCCCCTCGGGCCGCTATAAGAACATCAGTGATCTTTACGGCCTGATGGTCGACACCCCCTCGGGCGGGCAGATTGCCGTTACCGATATCGCACAGGTCGTTTACGAGGAGGGGCCCACCGCCATCTCGCGCGAGGATGGCGATTATATCGTCACCGTTACCGGCACGCCGGTCAGCGGCGCCGACATCACCGCCATGACCACGCAGGCTGCCGCCGCGATGCAGACGCTCGATCTGCCCGACGGCGTGACGCTGCGGGCGGGCGGCAGCATGAACATGATGCGGGATGAGTTCACCACCATCGGCTACGCGCTGTTGACCGCCGTTTTCCTTGTATTTGCCGTCATGGCCATCCAGTTTGAGTCGCTGGCCTTCT
>JAEWMM010000224.1 GCA_023457175.1 Bacillota bacterium
GGCTACAATATTCTGTTTGTGGCGTTTGCCGTTCTGTTTGCCGCCGTGATCGCCTGCCTGATCTACCGGCGCTCCGCCAATGTATGGGTCAGCTTTGCGGCATTTGTGGGCTTTGGTTTTTTGTATAATTCGATGTGCTTTCTGCGGCAGTACACCGCGCTGATGATTATGCTGTTCGCGTTTCGCTATATTGAACAGCGCCGGGTCTTTAGATTTACGGTTTTTGTACTGCTGGCGAGCACCTTTCATATTTCGGCGATCGTTATGCTGCCGTTCTATTTTATTCTGCGCATGCCGATGAATAAGATCACGCTGCCGGCTTTACTGGCACTCTGCGCAGCGGCGTTTTTTAAGTCCGAGGCTATCTTGAAAATGGTCACCAGCGTTATTTACCAAAAATACAGCGAGACTTCCAGAGAAGTAGTAAACGGCACCAGCCCGGGGCCCTGCATCGCTTTTCTCATCTTTCTGGCGGTTTGTCTGGTGTGCTACAGGCCCCTTGTTCGGCGGCAGCCCTACAATGCTTTTCTCATAAATCTGCTTTACTGGGGCGTCTTCTTTGAGCTTATAGGCATCAAGCATGCCATTGTATAGCGCGTTGCGCTGTTTTTTATGACGCCCGCCGTCATTCTGCTGGCGGCCGAGCTGACCGAGCTTTTCAAAAAGGCGCTTCAAGCGCTGACCCGAAGTGCCAAAAAGTCGCTGGCGGCCGCGGTGCTGGCCTATTCGATAGTGCTGCTGCCCATGCTGGCGCTGCACCAGCATCTTTTGGATATTAATTACAACGGCGTCGTGCCTTACCAAAGCGTCTTTTCCGACGCATTTCGGGATTATTAAGGGGGCTTAAAGCATTGGCTGTAGCAAAAAAGGCGGAAAAAACCGGTGGCAACCGGCTGGCCGGTGTGGTTTTGCGCCGCAGGGCGGGTCTTGCAGAGGATATGGCGCTCCTTGCGGCAACGCTCTTGATCTGCGCCTTCTATCAGATGGAAAATTATCGCTTAAACGTGTCAAATATCAAATCAATGCCGGATCTCAGCGGGCTGCCCGCGTTGCTTTCCCTTCCGGCGGGCTGGCTGCTGACCTATGGCATGCAGCTGTTCAGAGCGGGATTTGCCGTATTGTTTATCACCACGATGCTGGTCTTAAGCTTTTCAAACGGCGTTTTAAAGCGGTGGCGCTTTCTGCCCGCCGCGGTTGCGCTGCTGGCGCTGCCCCAGTTGGGGCTCGTGTTGTTAGGCGCTACCCGCCATGGCGACGGCATCCTGCGTTTTTTGCATGAGCTGTCGCTTATGCTCGGCCAGTGGCCGTTTATGACGCTGCAAAGGCTGCTGGCGCGGGTATGGATTATCGGACTGCCCGCAGTCGCCGCATTGGCGGCGGGCGCTTCGGCGCTTATGTTTGCGCTGGGGTATCTGTTGGCCCGAAGCGCTTCGGCGCCATAACCCCTGACCGCCTGCAAGGCCAAGCACCGGCCTGCGCAAAAGCGCGTTGGCTGCGTCAAAAGCCCCGGCATACAAACAATATAAGACATGCCGCAGACTTTCACCCAGCTACCGCATCTGAGTCATGCCTTGGATTTATTACCGATAACTCAATGTCAGGGGAGTCAAGCAACCTGACGTTAGTTAAATACACTATTTTAAGGAGAGATTTGTCATGAAGAAAATAATGTCCCTCATGCTTTCGGCGGCCATGGTTGTTTCGATGGCTTCGTTTGCGATGGCTGCCGATTATAGCAGCGCAACGGGCGGCTCGGCGGGCAGCAGCGGATTTTCGGGCACTCCGGCCGTTGTTTCCTCGTCTGCTGTGACGCAGGCTGCTACTTCCGGCGGTTCTGTAACGATTACCGGAAATGCGGTCATCACCCAGAACGTTGTGCAGAGCCTCGCCGCGGCGACCCAGCCTGTGACCTTTACGGCGCCCAACTACACCGCGGTCATCAATCCTCAAACCATCACCAGTGCGCAGAACATCAGCCTGGGCGCGCTGCCGGCCAACCCGGCGATTGAAAGCGTCTTCAACCAGTTCTTCAGCAACAACTTTGCCTCGGTGCAGCTGGCACAACAGGGCGCTTTTGGCGCGACGGTTCAGTTTACGATTACCCCGACCAACCTGAGCACTCTGAACACCGCCAACCTGCAGTTCTTCTCCTACGATCCCGTAACCAACACCTACGCCAGAGTAACCACCACCTACACCGTTAACGCCAACGGCAGCATTTCCTTTTCCACGACGCTCGGCAACACCATCATCATCACCGATGGGCCGATCACCGCGAGATAATTGCTTGACATCAGGCTTTGATGGAGCTTTCCGCTGCGTGGCTTGACACAGAGGAAAGCTCCATATCCTGTTTGTAAGGGGCTATGCGTATGATTTTAGACCTGCACACCCACATATTGCCCGGCATTGACGACGGCGCCAGATCCGCGGATATTTCTGCCCAAATGCTGGCGGAAATTGCGCGGCAGCAGGCGCAGCCGGTTGTGCTGACGCCGCATTTTTACCCCTACGAGTGTTCGGCCGACGACTTTTTAAAAAAACGTGCAGCGGCTTATGCCAGGCTGCAGGATGTTATGCAGGCGCAAACACCCGCGCTGGTCGGCTGTGAGATTTTTTTGTCCCCGTTCCTGATGAAGAATCAGAATTTGCACCGCCTGTGCATCAGCGGCACCGACTTTGCGCTCATCGAGCTGCCCTTTACCGACCATCTGGACGATAAAACGCTCAGACTGCTGGAGGATCTGCGGTATAACCACGGCATAAAGCCGATACTCGCGCATGTTGAGCGGTACCGGTATATCACCCAGAGCCGTGACCTGCTAGAGACGCTGATCGCCTGCGGATGCATGGTGCAGGTGAATGCCGGGTCGTTTCTGACCTCGCCGCTTAAAAGGCGGTTCGTATTCGACTTGCTTAAAAGTGATAAGATTGATTTTTTGGGCAGCGATTGCCACAACCTGACCACCCGTCCGCTCAATTTGATGCAGGCGGTGGATTTTATTGTGAAGAAAAGAGGGCGTCAGGCGCTGGAGAAGATTGAAAAGCGTTCTGAAATGTTGTACAATCAGGCCTGCGGCCTTCATTAAAATAAAACGGTAATAATTTTAGAAAAGCTTGCCAAAACAAGCGTTTTTATGTAATATTTATAATAGCTTATCATCTTTTGGGAGGAATATCATTGCAGGATTCAATCGATATCATAGAGTTGATTTCTATTCTACTTAAAAGGATTTGGATTATTATATTGGTGACGGTATTGGGCGCAGCCGCAACCTTCGGTTTTTTTAAATTTCTGGTGGCGCCCACCTACACGGCCCAGACGCTGCTTTACGTCAACAACAATAACCAGTATTCCGGGATGAACAACGTCAATCTCAACGACATTAACGCCTCTCAAAAGCTGGTGAACACCTATATTGTCATTTTGCAGAACGACAAGATTATCGAGCGGGTTGCCCAGCAGTGCGACCTTGAATACGACGAGCTTAAGGACGTCAGCAAAATGATCACGATGAAGTCGGTGAACAACACCGAGGTGTTCAGCATTCAGGTCACGAGTAAGGACCCGATGCTTTCCGCCCGGATGGCCAACACGATGGCCGATCTGGCGCCCTCCGAGATTATCCGTGTGGTCAAGGCGGGCTCGGTGGAGGTTATTTCGCAGGCCGAGCCGCCCGCCAAGCCCAGCGGACCCAATTCGGTGCGCAACGGCATCATCGGCGGACTGCTAGGGCTCATACTTGCGTCGGGCTGCGTGCTGCTTTTTGAGATGCTGGATATCACCGGCAAGGGTGAAGAGGATTTGACCAGCCGTTATAATAT
>JAEWMM010000225.1 GCA_023457175.1 Bacillota bacterium
ATTCTTTACGGCGTTGAAGGCTACCTCGTCAACGACCAGATTCCCGCTGTGACGGGCGAGGGGAACCAGCCTATCGACGGCGAAATGATCGTATTCGATCTTGAGACGACCGGTCTTTCCGCCGCCAACGAGCGGATTATCGAGATCGGCGCAATCAAGATCAAAAATGGTGAGATTCTCGGCGAGTTTGACATCTTTGTCGACCCGCAGCAGCGGCTCTCGCCCGAAATTGTAAAGCTCACCGGCATTACAGACGAAATGCTCGTCGGCGCGCCGGGCGAGGCGCAGGCGCTTGAGCAGTTTTACGATTTCTGCGGCGGAGATAACGCCGTTTTGATCGCGCATAACGCGCGCTTTGATACCTCATTCCTCAAAGTAGCCGCCAGACGATGCGGCAGGTCTTATAACTTTACAGTTGTCGATACGCTGATTCTGGCGCGCGCCGTTTATTCAGAGCTAAAGTCGTTCAAGCTTGGCAAGCTGGCCGAGTACTTAAACATAGGCGCATTTCAGGCGCACCGTGCCTGCGACGACGCACGGGCGCTGGCACAGATCGTCTTTAAAATGATCGAAAAAATAAAAGCGAACGACACGCTTGAAACGGTGCGCGACCTGAACACCTCGCTCGATGCTGTCGATTTTAAAAAGGTGCCAAGCTACCACATCATTATTCTGGCTGAGAATCTGACCGGCCTTAAAAATCTTTATCGCCTTATTTCCGAAAGCCATGTCAACAACTTTTACAAAAACCCGCGTATCTTAAAAAGCAATATTCTGAAATGGCGCGAGGGGCTTATTCTCGGCAGCGCCTGCGAGGCGGGCGAGCTGTTTCGCGCGCTTCTTGAGGGTTCGCAGTTTGGCGAGCTGTGCGAGGTGGCGAAATTCTACGACTTTCTCGAAGTTCAGCCGATCGGCAACAACGAATTTTTGCTGCGTAACGGGCGCTGCAAATCTGAGGATGAGCTGCGCGACCTCAACCGCACCATCGTGCGGGTGGGCGACCATCTGGGCCTTCCGGTTTGCGCCACCGGCGACGTGCATTTTTTAAACCCGGCCGACGCGTCGTTTCGCGCGGTGCTTATGGCGGGCTTAGGGTTTTCCGACGCCGATAATCAGGCGCCGCTTTACCTTAAAACCACCGACGAAATGCTTGAGGAATTTGCCTATTTTGGCGAGGAAAAAGCGTTTGAACTGGTCGTTAAAAACCCCGCGCTCATCGCCGAACGCATCGAGTCGATCAAGCCGATTCCCGACGGGACCTACCCGCCCTCGATCGAAGGCTCGGACGAGGAGCTTGAGCGCCTGTGCTGGGAAAGGGCCAAACGCCTGTATGGCGATCCCGTTCCGGGGCTGGTGGCGACCCGCCTGCAAAAGGAGCTTGACTCGATTATCCAAAACGGTTTCTCGGTCATGTACATAACGGCGCAGAAGCTTGTGGCAAAGTCCGAGAGCTTAGGCTATCTGGTCGGCTCGCGCGGCTCGGTCGGCTCGTCCCTTGCGGCAACAATGTCCGGCATCTCAGAGGTCAACCCGCTGCCGCCGCATTACGCCTGCCCGCAATGCCAGTACAGCGAATTTATCACCGACGGCTCGGTCGGTTCGGGCTACGACCTGCCCCCCAAATCCTGCCCGAGATGCGGGGTCGACTGCATGCGCGACGGCCACGACATTCCGTTTGAGACCTTTTTAGGCTTTGACGGCGACAAGCAGCCCGATATCGACCTCAATTTCTCGGGTGAGTGCCAGTCGAGCATCCATAAATATACCGAGGAGCTTTTCGGCGCGACACAGGTGTTCAAGGCCGGTACGATATCAACCATCGCTGAAAAAACCGCCTACGGCTACGTAAAAAAATATCTGACCGAGCGCAATAAGATTGTGCACAAGGCCGAGGAAGAACGGCTGGCACTCGGCTGCACCGACGTCAAGCGCACGACGGGCCAGCATCCGGGCGGCATGGTCGTCATTCCGCGCGGCATGGAGGTTACCGACTTTACGCCGGTACAGTATCCGGCCGACAAGAGCGATTCGGGCATGATGACCACCCACTTCGACTTCCACTCGCTGCACGATACAATTTTAAAGCTCGACGAGCTTGGGCATGACGTGCCAACCATGTACAAGCACCTTGAGGATATGACCGGCGTCAAGATTGGCGACGTACCCAACGGCGACGCCGAGGTCATCAGCCTGTTTACATCGCCCGCGGCCCTTGGCGTCACCGAGGAGCAGATTGACTGCAACACCGGTTCGCTGGCGCTGCCCGAGATGGGCACCAACTTTGTACGCCAGATGCTCGTCGAAGCGCAGCCGAAGAAATTTTCCGACCTTTTGCAGATTTCGGGCCTGTCGCATGGCACCGACGTGTGGCTCGGCAACGCGCAGGAGTTGATTAACAGTAAAACCTGCACCATTTCGGAGGTTATCGGTACGCGTGACAGCATCATGGTCTACCTGATGCACAAGGGACTGGAACCGGGGCTGGCGTTTAAAATTATGGAGATCACGCGAAAGGGTAAAGCGGCCTCCAGCCTGACGCCCGATATGGTCAAGACGATGAAGGCGCATAACGTCCCCGACTGGTACATCGAAAGCTGCTTTAAAATCAAATACATGTTCCCGAAGGCACACGCCGCGGCGTATGTTACATCAGCGGTCAAGCTGGGGTGGTATAAAATTCATCATCCGCTGGAATTTTATGCGACCTACTTTACCGTTCGCCCCGAGGATTTTGACGCCGAAACCGCCCTAATGGGCCGCAGCACCGTCAAAAGCCGCATCGAAAGCCTGCGCAGCTTGGGATTGGAGCGCACCGCCAAGGACGACAACCTGTTGTATGTTTTGAGCATCATCTATGAGATGCTGGCGCGTGGCTACGGATTTTTACCGGTCGACCTGCAAAAATCCGCCGCCAACCGTTTTACGGTGGAGGGGAATAACATTCGTCTGCCGTTCGGCGCGCTCAAGGGCGTGGGCGGCACGGCGGCGCAGGGGTTGTTTGAAGCGGCGCAAAAGGGGCCATTCCTGTCCATCGACGAATTTGCCGAGCACGCCGGCGTGTCCAAAACGGTCATTGAATCGCTTAAAAATCTCGGCGCTTTTGGTGATTTGCCCGAAACAAACCAAATTTCTTTATTCTAGTTGACAAAAAATACTTTATGCATTAATATGGCAATATGTTAGCATGCTAAAGCGAATTAGCATTACATATAAGATTGCGGGGGTCTTAATGAATCAGTTTGGCAAAATAACGCCGGATGGCACAAAGGACCGGCTGTTTGAAGAGTGTGAAAAGCGCGGCCGGTTTACTCAGGCGCTGCGCGCAATGTTCGAGTCCAGGGGGTTTGGCGAGGTTTCGACCCCGGTGCTGGAATATTACGATGTATTCGATACCGCGCGGGCCTATTTTCCGCCCGAGAGCATGTATAAGCTCATTGACCATACCGGGCGCATTCTGATATTGCGCCCCGACTGCACGATTCCGATTGCGCGGCTCGTTGCCTCCCGACTCAAGAACGAGATGGGGCCGCTGCGCATCTATTACAGCGAAAATATCTACCGCTACGCCGACGGCAACAGCCCTATTTCCGGGGAAATTGCGCAGATGGGCGTGGAGTACATCGGTGGCGGTCTGCCGATCTGCGACGTCGAAATTGTCGAGCTGGCCTGCCGCAGCCTGCGTTCGGTCTGCGGGGCGGATTATCAGCTTGAGCTGTGCCACATCGGCTATTTCAATGCGCTGATCGACAGCCTGAACACCGACACAGACACCCGCGAGCAGATTCGGGAGTTGGTGGAGCATAAAAACTTTCCGGCGCTCGATCAGATTTTAGAGCGATTTTCAGGTTTTCCGGCGCAAAAAGCACTAAAAAAGCTGCCGGCGTTGTTTGGCTCAGCAGCGGTACTCGACGAGGCGCGCAGTTTGTTTAGAAG
>JAEWMM010000226.1 GCA_023457175.1 Bacillota bacterium
GTCCAGCCAAGCCGCCGAGCCATGAAGGAAAGCCGGAAAAGGTAAACGCCGCCTTTACGTTCGGGCAGGCAAAGGCGCCCGGGCTGCCCGAACGCAGGCGGTAAAGCACATAAACTATCTCATACGAAAGCGCCATGAAAACGGATTGGAACTGCGGGCTCACAATCGGTAAAGCCATGCCGCCTGCCTCATTGCCAGACCGATGTAAACCACTTGGGCGGCTTTAAGGCAGGCCCACTTATATGGTTTCCACTTTATCCCGATTTAATAAGACCGCATGGTTGACCGCACGGCGGTAAGCTCCTATAATAGACATATTAAAATTAGCGGGGTGTCTTCATGCAGCTTGATGTCTCTGTCATTCTCATCGAGGCGGCAAAATTCTGCACGCTGCTCTTTATCGGCTTTGCCGCCGTCAAATCGCGCATTTTCAGCCACGAAAGTCTCGGAACGCTATCCGCTTTTGCGCTGAAAATTTCTCTGCCGGCCCTGATCGTCACGGCGCTGCCCGCCGCAACCACACGTGTCATGCTGCTTCAGGCGTTGCCGCTGCTGGCGGCCCTGCCATTCTGGTACGCCCTTCTGGCAATTGGCGGTGTGCTGACGGCAAAGCTGTGCAAAATGTCGCCGAATACCGCTCGGGTACATATTGTGCAATACATGATGGGCAATATCGGCGTGATGGGCATGATTTTAATTCTTGCGACGCTCGGCGACGGCGCGGCCATCTATATGGCCTCAATTTATTTTGTGGATCAGTGCATGATGTGGACCGTCTGCGAAAATCTTTCCTACCCCGTTGAGGCGCAGCGGACGCTGAGCCTCTCTTCGCTGAAAAAAGTATTGACCATTCCGACGATGGTTGCATTTTTTATTGCGATCGCGATGATTGCGCTCGACTGGCACCCCGATAATCTGATTGTGGATGTTTTGACCGAGCTGGGCCGTACCTCTAAATCCATCGCGATGATTTTCATTGGCGGAACACTGGCCACGCTGAACCTGAAGCGGCTGTCCTATCTTAATGGTATCCTGTACATTATCGGCTTTAAAATGCTGCTGCTGCCGCTGTTTGTCTTTTGGGTTACAGGACTTTTTTCAGGCTTTTTAGATCCGATGGCGCGCATGGTTCTGACACTTTCCTCCGCGCTTCCCTGTCTGTTTGCCATGTCTATTCTTGCGCGCAATAACGGCACCGACTACGAATATGCCACCATGTCCGTCTTTGTTACCACCATGGCCAGCATGGTCACCATTCCGCTGGTATCCTGGCTGGTCAACCTGATGATGTAGCTGCCTCGTCAAAAGGGAGGGTCGAAAATGAATTGCAGCGTTATTTTCCATGTAGATGAAATGGAAAAATGGGTGTTGACTCTAAAAAACGTGTCCAATCTGCTCGAACAGATGGACGCAAAGGCAGCCCGTGTTGAGGTGTTGGCCAATTCGGAGGCGGTCAGAGGCTATGTGCTGCCGCAAAGCGCCTTTGCCGCGGCCATGCGGCAATTAAATACACAGGGCGTCTTGTTCGTCGCGTGTAATAATGCCCTGCGCGGGCTTGGAATTGACCGCGCCAGCCTGTTACCGTTTGTTAAGGTTGTACCGGCCGGTGTCCTCAAGCTGGTTGAACGGCAGGCTGAGGGCTTTGCTTACATCAAGCCTTGACTATATAGCCAAACAATTTAAAGACAGGACTGTCCTGACGGTCTATTTGGCGTCTTGCCATACACAAAATAGCCGCGCCAATCCTGTGCCTGTTTCCAGATTGTTCGACTATAATCACAGCAAGCCTGTCAAAAAAGTCTTCGCACGGCTCAGCCTTTTTATGCCCAGCTTCGCAAAACGGGCAATTTTGCCCGTTTTGTCGCCTGCGGGCGAGCAATCCGGCGCACTTTGTGCGCCTCGACGCGAAAGTGGTGCCCGCCGCCCCATCTCACACTATTCCCCCGGTGCTTAGCTTTACGAAAGCCACTTCTTTGACAGTCTGGCGCGCTTTTGGAGCGGGCAGCGCTGAATATTTCCCCGGCCGATTTGCTAAAACAGGTATATCTTGTCTCTTATAGTTGGATTTCAATAGCATCTAATACAAGAAAAAACCGCAGGAACAAGCCGTTCCTGCGGTTTTGTATAGATAAATAATTATCTCTTGCTGAACTGAGGGGCGCGGCGGGCGGCTTTGAGGCCGTACTTCTTACGCTCCTTCATTCTCGGGTCACGGGTGAGAAGGCCGGCCTTTTTAAGGATGGGGCGCATCTCGTCGGAAACCTGCAGCAGCGCGCGGGAAAGCCCGTGGCGGATGGCGCCGGCCTGACCGGACACGCCGCCGCCTGCGACGGTGCAGATGATATCATATTTGCCAAGCGTTTCGGTCAGAGCCATCGGCTGACGGACAATCAACTTGAGGGTGTCAAGGCCGAAATAATCGTCAATGTCTCTGCCGTTGATGGTGATGCTGCCGCTGCCGGGATAAACTCTGACGCGGGCAACGGAACTCTTTCTGCGGCCTGTGGCGTAGAGATAAGGCTTGCTATCGTACATAACTTTCCGTCTCCTCTCTTATTCGTTCCAGGCCTTCGGCTGCTGGGCTTCCTGGTTGTGGTTGGCATCGCGGTAGATGCGCACGCGGGTGAGCGCTTTTCTGCCGAGCGTATTGTCCGGCAGCATGCCCTTGACGGCCACCATCATGGCCTTCTCGGGGTTGTTCTTCATCAGCGTGGCGTAGTTGACCTCTTTAAGGCCGCCGATCCAACCGCTGTGGTGACGATAAAACTTGTTCTGCAGCTTGTTGCCGGTCAGAACCGCCTGAGCGGCATTGATAATGACAACATGGTCGCCGCAATCAACGTTGGGTGTAAAGATCGGCTTATGCTTGCCGCGCAGAATACCGGCAACGGTAGCGGCGGTACGGCCCAGGGGCTTGCCTGCGGCGTCAATAACATACCACTCGCGCTTGATGCCATCTGCCTTCGGAAGAAAGGTTGACATAAGGTGTTTACCTCCTTAAAATTTGCTTGTCTTTTTACAGTGCTTTACTAGTATAACCATGCGGCAATAAGCTGTCAAGCCATTATTTAAATTTATCAGCCCACTCTCCCGTGTTTTCTCTCGTTTTCTCTCTGTTTCTCTTCTATTTTCGTTCGCCATTCCAATTTTTAAAATAATTTAAAAGCCGCATCGCAACGGCCTGCGGTGCGGCTGTTCATAAGTTTTTATCCCCCTGTATGCTTATTCGCTTTCGCAGAGGGCCAGAATATAGCCGGGTATATCCTCGTACAGGCGGTAGATAAAGCCCTCGGGTCCTTTGAGGGTTGTTGTACCGCACAGCTCAAAGGACGCGTTAAACATATCTCCGGAACTTTTGCCGGCGGCCTTGAGCCAGCTTTCTTTCAGGGCCCACAAGCGGATGCTATCGCGCTGAAAATTGCGGCTGCCGCTTAAATAGTGCTGTTCCGCCGCCGTACAAAAACGCAATACCGCCCGCTGCGAGACCGGCACGATTTTTTGTATATCCACGCCGACAGCCTTTTGATTTATGGCACAGGCCGCGTATTCCCCGCTGTGCGACAGACTGAAATGCAGCGAATTTCTGGTCAGATAGGGCTTGCCCTTTTCGGTGTACCCCATGTCGGCATTTGACACGCCGCATTGGTGCAAGCCATATTTAAGCAGCAGGCCCGCTGCCAGCGACGCCGCTTTGACCCGCTCATTTCGGATGCCCTGCGCTTTTTTTTGCCGTTCAGGCAGGCTTAACGCCATGGCTTGCGCCAGCAGGGCAGGGTCATATTCAATGTGGCAGCATAACAGCATAACGCATTCTCCTTTTATCCTAAATTGGCGGCATGCATAGAATGATATAGTACCGATGTCAAATCAGACGGGGGAGGTGACCGAATGGCCCAGGACCAGAATTGCTGCGCCACGAATATGACGATGGCTGCTATTATCATCGGCCTTTCGATCACCGAAAGCATGTCCGCCAACGATCAGAACATTGTGGCCAACCTGCTGTTTGCCGCGGCGCAGGCCATTTCTACCCGCGCGTCGCTGGTGGGCGGCCAGGGCGGAGCGGAGACGCCCTCCATTTTGAATGTACAAAATACACCGCAAGAGACGCAAAATAAATGCAATTGACATATCAGGCAGCAAATGGTAATATAATCAAATCAGTAAATTAAAACTTCGGGCCGGTTTTGGCAGCGTGTGTAATCGCGGGACAGTAACCTTACATATAATAAGGTTGCTGTCTTTTTATACCTGCCTGTTTGGGGTTGGAGCGTGTTTTTATGATGGACGATCTGCAAAAGCAAAAATTATGCCTGCGCGTCTCATGGGTGACAATTATCGGCAATATTCTGCTGACCGTCGCCAAGCTGGCGGCCGGTATTATCGCGCATTCCTCGGCGATGCTTTCAGACGCGGTGCATTCTGCTTCGGATATCGTCAGCACCGTCGTGGTCATCTGGGGGGTGCGCCTCTCGGCGCAGCAGGAGGATGCCGAGCATCCCTACGGGCA
>JAEWMM010000227.1 GCA_023457175.1 Bacillota bacterium
GGTTTAAGGACGGATTTTTTGTTTTGCGGGGCAAAATAGCCGCAGCAACACGTGGCGCGCACCAACAGGCGGGCCCTGCCTGAAATATCAATATAAAAGGGAGAGCGTATTATGTCGAAAAAAGTTCCGCACAGACTCTATTTAACCGAGGATCAGATGCCAAAGCAATGGTATAACCTGAGGGCCGATATGAAAGAACAGCCGGCCCCGCTGCTCAATCCCGGAACACACCAGCCGGTAAAGGTCGAGGAATTATACCCTGTATTCTGCGAAAAGCTGGCGCAGCAGGAGCTCGACGGCGCCACCCGATACATTGATATTCCCGAAGAGGTACAGGATTTTTATAAAATGTACCGTCCGTCCCCGCTGATCCGCGCCTACAATCTCGAAAAAGCGCTTGGCACACCGGCAAAGATATATTATAAATTTGAGGGTAATAATACCTCCGGCAGCCATAAGCTCAACTCGGCGGTGGCGCAGGCCTATTATGCGAAGGAACAGGGGCTGGCCGGACTTACGACCGAAACCGGCGCCGGGCAGTGGGGTACCGCCTTGTCGGAGGCCTGCTCCTACTATCAGCTGCCTTTGACCGTCTACATGGTTAAGGTTTCGTACGAGCAAAAGCCCTTTCGCCAGTCTGTTATGAGAACCTTCGGCGCCGATATTATCCCCAGTCCCAGCAATACCACCGAGGTTGGCAGAATGATGCTGTCAAAGGATCCGAACACCGGCGGAAGCCTTGGCTGCGCCATCTCGGAAGCGGTAGAGAAGGCCGTGACGACCCCCAACACCCGCTACGTTCTGGGCTCGGTATTAAATCAGGTCTTACTGCACCAGTCCATCATCGGCTTAGAGTCAAAAATAGCGATGGAAATGCTGGATGAATATCCCGATATCATCGTCGGCTGCGCGGGCGGCGGCTCGAATCTCGGCGGTTTAATCGCGCCTTTTATGCAGGATAAATTATTGGGTAAGGCAAATCCGAGAATCGTTGCGGTTGAGCCGGCTTCCTGCCCGTCCTTTACGAGGGGTATCTATGCTTATGACTTCTGCGATACCGGCAGGGTCACGCCGCTTGCCAAAATGTATACGCTGGGAAGCAGCTTCATGCCCTCGGCCAACCATGCCGGCGGGCTGAGATATCACGGAATGTCTCCGATCTTATCCAAGCTGTACCATGACGGCTATATGGAAGCCGTCGCCGTGGAACAGAGCAAGGTTTTTGAAGCGGCGGTGTTCTTTGCAAAGCAGGAGACGATTCTTCCGGCGCCCGAATCGGCCCATGCCATCTTCGGTGCTATCAGCGAGGCGTTAAAATGCAAGGAAAACGGGGAGGCAAAGACCATTCTCTTTGGCCTGACCGGAACCGGATACTTTGATATGACCGCATACAACGCGTACTTAAACGGCGCCATGTCCGACTATATTCCGACCGACGCCGATCTTAAAAAAGGCTTTGACGAGATGCCTGCTGTAAAAGAAGCAACGAAATAACAGATTATTGTGCACTATACAAAGGAGAAATTACGATGAAAAAGCTTTTTGCATTTATAATTGCCGCTATGCTGGCCGTTATAACCGGCTGCGGTGCTTCGCCCTCTTCCGCCGTGCCCTCCTCTGAGAGCGCTTCCTCAGCGCCGACCAATGAGGCCAAGCCGGTCGTTATCGGCATTGTCCAGCCGATGGAGCACCCGTCGCTCAACCAGATTCGTGAAACCATCATTGAGGAATTTGACGCGTTAGGGCTGACCGGCGCGGTCAAAATTGAGTACCGCAACGCCAACGGCGACGCCTCAATGCTGCCGACCATCATGAACGAGCTCATCGGCGGCGGTGTGGATATTCTCGTCCCGATCGCCACCGGAACCGCGCAGGCTGCGGCCGCCGCCACCGACACGCTGCCCATCATCTTCTCGGCCGTCTCAAACCCGGTGGAAGCGGGCCTGGTCACCGCGTTTGAAGAGACGACCGGCAACATCACCGGCGTTTCGAATGCCATCGCCATTGAAGATATCTTCGCGCTCGCAGGGGAGCTGACCCCCGACGTTAAGACCTTCGGGCTTGTCTACACGACGAGCGAGGTCAACTCGATGGCCGGTATTGCCCGCGCCCGCGCCTACTGCGACGCCAACGGCATTCCCTATAAGGAGGCCGCCATCACCGGCGTAGGGGAGCTTCAGTCAGCAGCGCAGTCGCTGGTCGGTCAGGTAGACGCCTTCTTTACCCCCAACGACAACACCATCGCCTCGGCTATTTCGATCTACCTGCAGGTGGCAAGCGACGCAGGCATACCCGTCTATGTCGGGGCCGATTCGATGGTCGCCGACGGCGGCCTTGCGACAGTGGGCATTGATTACACCGTGCTTGGCCGGCAGACCGCCCAGATGGTTGCGCGTATCTTAAACGGCGAGACGATTGCCGAAAATCACGTCGAGCAGATTCAGGAATACGCCAAGATGATCAACATGGTCACCGCCAATCAGCTTGGCATTACGGTGCCCGATACGCTTAAGGATGAATTTGTCATCATAAAGGAGTAACAGCGATAATACCTGCGGCATCCGCTCCAAACAGAAAAGCGCTGCCGTAAGCTTTGCGGCAGCGCTTTTATTGATACTAAACACGGACTAAAAACCCATAAATCCGGCGGCCTGTTTTGTCCTTGGCGGCGTTATTGTTCTGCCAAAAGGCAAAACAGCCGCACTGTTTTTATCACGTTTTAAATCGGTGATTAGTATTAGCCTATGAACATCTGGGTCCAGTAGTTGCCGCTGGCCACATAGCCGACGCCAATCTGTGTGAAGGAGCCGTTGAGGATGTTCGCGCGGTGTCCCGGAGAGTTCATCCAGCCGGTGACAACGGCCTGAGGCGTGCTGTAGCCCATGGCAATATTCTCGCCTGCGGTGCGGTAAGAGATGCCAAACTTGGTCATCATGTCAAACGGAGAACCGTAAGTCGGGCTGGTGTGTGAGAAATAGCCCTTGTCACGCATGTCCTGAGACTTGGCGCGAGCCACGTCAGAAAGCTTTGCGTTCAGGGTAAGGGCGCCAAGGCCATTCTTGGCACGTTCAACATTGACCAGTCTGACAACCTCGGCCTCATATGCGCTGACAGAACTCGAAGTGTTGCTGCCGGAGCCGTTGTTAGAAGAGCCGTTATTGGAAGAGCCGTTATTAGAAGAGCCG
>JAEWMM010000228.1 GCA_023457175.1 Bacillota bacterium
TCACTTGAGGGTGTTTTATCATAATAGACGGTTTCGGCAAAGTCCTGCAGTTCGCCCATATAACCGCGGATAATCTCATCCGAAACAAAAGCTTTGTTCCAACCCAGCTTTGCGGGCAGCATTTCAGAAATTTCCACATCCTCCATGCCCTCTTCGTCAAGGAAATAGGTGTTGAGCAGGTCGGTGGGGGTAATATTGCAGGTCATGGCGTTATCGTTGCAGTAGATCTCAATATAATTTTTGGTTCCGCCCAGCACCGTGTCGGAGGCGAGTACCACCGCCTTAGTGCCGTCGGAAAATGTAACGGTTACGTTGGCAAAATCCTCAACATCCTGCGGCTTTGCGCTGATGTGGCGGTGTTCATGCGCGCTTAAGCAAGCGGTTGCGCGACCGGTGTCGGCCAGCACGCTTTTAATGGTGATGATTTCGCCCCTCGCTTTAGCTTCCTGCTGCTTGAGCCAGAGCATGCCGGCCAGCGGGTGACAGCCGACGCGGATTAAGGAGCCGCCGCCGGTGTATTTCCATTCGCCCGCCACAGGAGAGCTTGAGCCCTTGAGGCTTTCCTCACCTTTTAAAAATAAAATTTTGCTTTTGCGTTTTGTAATAATATCGGCGGCGCGACGCACAGGCGTGCTGTAGACAAAATTCTCAGCGTATAAAAACTTGGCGTCGCTTTTTTCGACCACGGTGCGCAGTGCGTCGATGGCCTTTAGCACCTCTGCGTACATTTTGCTTTTGGGCACCTTTTCGCCGATTGGCTCTGCGTCGCCGGGCATACCGAAATAACCGGTCAGCGGCTTTTCGCAGATGACATTTTTACCGGCGGCCAGCGCCTTTGCAACCATGTCGGGGTGCAGGAACGGCGGTGTCACAATATCGATCAGGTTAATTTCAGGGTCCTGAAGCAGCGCGTCAAAATCTGAGAGAGCCTGTTCAAAGCCATAGCGCATTTTGACGGCGTTCGCTTTTTCGAGGTTGGTATCGACGATGGTTTTAAGCCGCAACGGCACACCGGAAACCTTTTCATAGCCATTTCCATGGAGATAGGCGGCATAACCCGCGCCCACGAGACCGACGCAAACTTCTTTCATATTGAATCCCCTTCGAATTTAATCTTACACAAGACTTGCCGGCAGCAGGGTTGTGTAATAATTATTATCTGCCAAAAGGCTGTAAGAGGGCAATTCAAGTTTTCGATCGCGCGTTCGAATTCTCCGATGATAAATGGTGGAAAAAACCGCAAACCCAAGCCGGCTGCCGCAAAACAACAGCAACCAACAAATAAAATGATAACATGAATTGATGCGAAATAAAACGAACGATTTTTTACTTTATACATATTATTTAACAAAAATTAGAGGATTGAAGGTAAAATCGGCCTAATATCGTTATTAATTTGCTTCCCTCCCGAATCTATTATGGTATATAATGTTATAAATCGAATTCATACCACGATATTATCGATGAAATCAAAAAAAGCGATGCAAATCACCAATTAACACCGATTAACACCGAATAGGCTCGTGGAATACGGCATTCTGGATTAACTGGAAAATAATAGAATTTATTTGCATAAAAAGTGTTGCAATCGTTGACATAATATGGTAATCTATGGAAGTCAAGCAGCGCAACCAATATTATAACAGGAGGTAGCAACCCATGGCAGAGAAAATGAAGGTACTCATCGCGGACGATAATAAGGAATTTTGCGCTCAGGCCGCAGCTCT
Source organism: Bacillota bacterium (assembly GCA_023457175.1). Taxonomy (GTDB): domain Bacteria; phylum Bacillota; class Clostridia; order Oscillospirales; family Ruminococcaceae; genus Yanshouia. The sequence continues at coordinate 1,728 of JAEWMM010000228.1, forward strand.
TTTACACACCTATGGTTACGAGACTGTTTTTGTGGCGAAGGATGGTATAAAGGTGACGCAGGCAATTCTTGACCAGCGTCCCAATGTTGTACTGATAGATGTGTTTATGCCGCGTCTGGATGCCATCGGTGTAATGAAAGCTGTGCGCGAGGACGAACAGGCCTATAAACCGCTTTTTATGATGATGTCGACCTTTGACAACGGCATACTCGAAAGGGAGCTGCTGGCTGCCGGAGCCGCGTATTACTTTTTACGCCCGTTCGATGTCAATATGATGGTGGAGCGCGTTGTGCAGCTTTCGGGTACCAAACGGCCGGACAACGTCTCGCGTATCACCGACGCCAAGCGTTCGCCCAGTCTTGAGGTCACCGTCACTGATATTATCCACCAGATCGGCGTTCCGGCTCATATCAAGGGCTACCACTATCTGCGGGAGGCCATCATGATGGCGGTCAACGACCCTGAAATCATCAATTCGGTCACGAAACAGCTTTATCCAGCAGTTGCAAAGCGGTTTTCGACCACCTCTTCCCGCGTGGAGCGCGCTATCCGCCACGCCATAGAAGTGGCATGGGATCGCGGTGATGTCGATGTGCTTACCTCCTACTTCGGCTACACCATCCATAACACCAAGGGCAAGCCGACCAACAGCGAATTTATCGCGATGATCAGCGATAAGCTGCGCTTAAAGCTCCGTCAGGAAGCAAGATAGCGCCGTCTCACCGGCTTGATTGTACATGCGGGCTCCGCCATCCCTCACCAAAGGATGGCGGAGCCCTTTAATTTGTGGTAAAATAATCGAAAGACGATTTTACCGGAGAAAATGCGCGGCGGCTCGCCCTTAACGGGGCAACCGCCTTTTGATGCGCAAATTATGCCATTCGCTTGCGCTCATCGTATAATAACCACACAACGGGGATAGAAAAGGGGTATAGCATGCTGCACATCATAGCAGGCGTGGCCCAAAGCGGTAAAACAACACTGATAAAAAAACAGATTCAAACGGTGGTCGAATCGGGCGGGCATGCGGTGCTTTTAGTACCCGAGCAGGCTTCCTTTAATAACGAGCGCGCATTGCAGACGCTGCTGGGTCAAGATGCGTCAAAGGCCGAGGTGCTCAGCTTCTCACGTCTGGCAGAACGGCTGCTGCGGCAATTGGGCGGGCGGGACCGCCAGCCGGTGACGAGCGCCGCACAGGTGTTTTTTATGAGCGTCGCACTCGACGAACTGTCCGACCTGTTAAACGTCTACGGACGCCACTACCGCAGCCGTGGCTTCATTGAGCAGACGCTTTCGGTGGTGGAGGAATGCAAGAACGCCGGCCTTTCGCCCGAACGACTGGCCGCCTTTGCGCAGACCATGCCCGAGGGTGCGCTGCGCGACAAGGTGCAGGAGCTGTCTCTGATCTTTGATAGCTACGAGGCCATTTTGCACCGCGGCAGCTTGTCGCCGCAGGATGTGTTGGCGTTGGCCGCCGACCGGCTGGACGGCAGCGCGCTTTTAAAGGATGCCGATGTTTTTATCGACGATTTCAGCGGGTTCACCGCCCCGGAGCTGTCGTTGATTTCGGCGCTGATGGCGCAGGCGCGGCAGGTGACGGTATCGCTGTGCTGCGATACGCCCAAAACGACCCAGCCCGCATTTGCATTGGCGGCCGATACGGCGCGGCGGCTGCTTCGTTTAGCGCAGGAGCGAGGTGTCGAAGCCGTGCAGACTGTTTTGCCTGAACCGCTCTGGCGCCCCCCGGCG
>JAEWMM010000229.1 GCA_023457175.1 Bacillota bacterium
ACTTTTGTAAAGATCGCTGCATTCGCCATAAGCGATTGCATACCGCCATGGGTTGCATCGTTGAAATAAGAAAATATAAGGTTGCCGCAAAAAACATAAATAACATAGTGCGCCGTTGTACGTCCAAAAAATTGTGTGAACACGGTAGCCATGACCGCAAGCGTCAATAGTGGCGAAATGATGCTCCACAGCATGCCGAGCACCGTGCGTTTATATTTTTTTTTGAAATCGCGTTTGACCAGCTCTTCAAATAAAAAGCGATACTTGATTAACTTCTTTATCATGTATTCCCCTCGCGTCACCGCTATTATTTATACATCTTGGAATAATAACCCATATAATCGCCCGAGGTCACATGGGTCATCCAATCAGAATGACTCAAATACCAGTCAATCGTCTGAGCAATTCCTGTATCAAAGGTGTAGCTTGGGGACCATCCCAACTCGGTTGTAATTTTGATGTTGTCGATCGCATAGCGCCGGTCATGACCCGGGCGGTCCTGAACATGCTCAATCAGCGACTCGTCCTTGCCCATGCGCGCCAGAATGAGCCGGACAATATCGATATTGGCCTTCTCGTTGTTACCGCCGACATTATACACCTCACCGGCACGGCCCTTGCACAGCACCGTGTTGATGGCGCTGCAATGATCCTCGACATACAGCCAGTCCCGTATCTGCATACCGTCGCCATAAACCGGTAGGGCGCGATTTTTGGTGCAATTGTGTATCATCAGCGGAATCAGCTTTTCAGGGAACTGATAAGGTCCGTAATTATTCGAGCAACGCGTGATATTCACCGGCAGGCCGTAGGTTTCGTGATAGGCGCGCACAATCAGATCGGCCGACGCCTTGGACGCCGAATAGGGGCTGTTGGGCGCCAACGGCGTCGTCTCAGTAAAGAAGCCTGTTTTGCCCAGCGTGCCGTAAACCTCGTCGGTAGAAACCTGCAAAAAGCGCACGCCCGGCCGGTATGTCCGGCAATATTTGTTGTCGGGCTCATCACTCCAGCAACGCTTGGCCGCATCGAGCAACGTCTGGGTGCCGATGATGTTCGTCGTTAAAAACAGTTCCGGTTCGGTGATGCTGCGGTCAACATGGCTTTCGGCCGCAAAATTGACCACCGTATCGAATCGATACTCCGTAAAAAGCCTGTTCACCAGCGCCCGGTCGCGGACATCGCCCTTGACGAAGGTATAGCGCGCATCCTTGGAGATTGACGCCAAATTTTCCAGATTGCCCGCATAGGTTAAGGCATCGAAGTTGACTAAGCGAATATCTACATGCTTATCTAGCATGTAGTGGATAAAGTTGGAACCGATAAATCCGGCGCCGCCGGTGATAAGAGCTGTTTTCAAAATGATTCACCCATTTTCTTCCAACATTTAAATGATACAAGCGCTCAGGCGTTTTCAACGAGTCTCATGAGATATTGGCCATATTCGGTCTTGAGCATGGGCTCAGCCAACGCCGCGAGTTGCTCGCGCGTGATATATCCTCTGCGGTAAGCAATCTCTTCGATGCACGAAATGTAAAGCCCCTGTCGGCGCTGAATAATCGAGACAAAATCCGCCGCTTCAAGCAGGCCATCATGGGTGCCGGTATCGAGCCACGCCATACCGCGCCCAAACAGCTCCACACGCAGGGTGCCCCGGCGCAAATATTCATTGTTTACCGCTGTAATTTCCTTCTCGCCGCGGGCCGAGGGCTTGACCTGCTTGGCGATCTCAACGACATTGTTGTCATAGAAATAAAGGCCCGGAACGGCGTAGCTGGATTTTGGCTGCCGGGGCTTTTCCTCAATCGAAAGCACTCTGCCCTGCGGGTCAAATTCCACAATGCCAAATTCGCTCGGGCTTTGTACTGGGTAACCAAAGATGGTCGCGCCGGTTTCATGGGACATCGCACGTGTCAGTATTTCGGTAAAGCCTCTGGCGTAAAAAACGTTGTCTCCCAGCACCAGCGCAACACGGTCATCGCCAATAAACTCTTCGCCGATAATAAAAGCCTCGGCAATGCCGTTGGGCTGTGCCTGCACGGCATAGGAAAGCCTAAGTCCGAGCTGTCTGCCGTCGCCAAAAAGCTCCTGAAAGGACGGAATATCACGTGCGGTTGAGATGATCAGAATCTCACGGATGCCCGCCAGCATCAGCGTGGATAAAGGATAGTAGATCATCGGCTTGTCATAGATGGCCAGCATCTGCTTGGATACCGCCTTGGTCAACGGATAAAGCCGCGTGCCGGAGCCTCCGGCGAGGATGATGCCTTTCATAAAGTTTCTCCTTACTTCGCTGCAAAATCACAATAGCTTTTAAGTCGGCGTTGGAAACGCATTGTTACAAATATCATACCATCTCAGGTATTTAGCTGCTCCGCCAAAATCCATTGCTTCGTTTTTTATATAATTGAAACCGAACTTTTCATAAAATTTTATGGCGCGCTTATTCTCATCAAGCACGTTCAAATACACGCGCCTGAGCCCCAGCTGTGCGAAGGCGCATTCAAGGATAAGTTCGGTGGCGATTCCTGCCACCCGCTGTCCGATGGCGGACGAATGCAAAGCAATAGCATATTCCGCTTCGCCCGCGGCCTTATCAATATTTTTCAGGCTAACTGTGCCATAATAGAGATCATTCTCATCCACAATGGCGCAATGACAGTTTTGATCTATATGCTGCGCATCTGCAATAAATTTTGATACGCTTTCTTTGGTGGCCGATTTACCATCAAGTCTTAGATATTGCGTCACATCATCATCATGCATCCACTCAAGCATGCGGTCCACATCTTTTAACGCAAGAGGGCGCAAAGAAAACTTTTTATTCTCCATTTTTATACCCTGAATTGATTCGTTTTCTCAATCACATAATCCACCTGTGCATCAGTCATCCCATAATAAATCGGCAGGCTCAATTCCTGCGCGGCATTCTGCTCCGCGATCGGGAAATCCCCCTCGCGGTAGCCAAGCTCTCGATACGCATGATGCAGGTGCATCGCTACAGGATAATGCACCTGATGCCCAATGTCATGCTTGTCCAGCCATTGCTTTAGCTGCGCGCGATAAGGGGTCAGCACGGCAAACAAATGCCACGCATGCCGCCCATCCGGATTAACGGCAGGCAGCTTAACCAGCGGATTTTTAATGCCCGCGAGATATCGCTGCGCAATCCGCTCGCGGTCGGCATGCCAGCGGTCCAGACAGGTCAGCTTGACGTCTAAAAGCGCGGCCTGAAGGGTATCGAGCCGCGAGTTAAAGCCTTTGTACTCGTGCATATATTTTTTACGGGAACCGTAATTGCAAAGCGCCCGAATTTGATCGGCCATCTCCCTGGACTCGACGCAAACCGCACCGGCATCACCCAGCGCACCCAAGTTCTTTCCGGGATAAAAGCTAAATCCTGCCGCTGCGCCAAGACTTCCGGCGCGGCGCCCCTTATAC
>JAEWMM010000230.1 GCA_023457175.1 Bacillota bacterium
CAATCCTCCTGCGTGGGGCGGTTTTGCACCACGCAGATGTGGTTATTGAGCCCCTCAAGCGTCTGGGCGATGCCGTCGGTGGCCGTGAGGACGCCGTCGGCCATCGGCAGATATTTTGTCAGCAGCCTGCACCCCCAGCGTGAAGCCGTGTCGCGCAGCGGCGCGGGAATCCACGGCTTGGTACGCAGTTGCGCCGGAAGATCCTCATGCGCGTCATAGGCCGTGATAAGCGCCATACGCCCAAGCTCTGAGAGCAGCGGCAGCAGCTCCGGGTCGTGCAGTACGCAGATATCCGCACGACTTTGCAGCAGCGCCTCGACCGCGGCACGACGCGCGCTGATCATGCGCCAAAGCCGGCCGTTAGGCAGCGCCACCCTGCAAAACCGGATGCCGCTTTCGTCGGTTCCCCCAAAATGGGTATTGATAATCTCGACCCGCCAGCCGGCTCTGGCCAGCGTTTTGGCCTGTTTGTGATAGATGCGCACGTCGTCGTGCGGATGCACTGTTGTCACCATCGCAATACGGTGGTTCATCTGCCGTTCCCTCCCTTTATAGTCGATTGCGACTATGTTTGCCGGTCACACGCCCGTGTTTTGTTCGACTGATATTCAATGGCGGCCAGTGCCGCAGACAGGATGAAATAGCGGTCGTACAGCAGTCCAAAGCGGTTGGACACCAGACTGTTTATCATACAGACCGCCAGAATCATGCCGACCGGCAAACCGGTGAACGGCCGCTTTACAGCAATCAGAATACAGCTGATGCCCGACGCAAAAATGAGATAAAGCAGGGCAGCCAGCTTGAGAACGCCGCCGTCGAGCAGGTCGGCCAACAGCATGTTGTGCGCCGAGAGCGCGCCCAGCCGCGCCTGCCGGTCGGGATAAATGGTATCTAACCTGTCGGTAATCCGGTCGTATAATACAATATTTTCTCCGCCGCCCCGGCCAAAAACCAGATCAATCACAGAATATTTTGAAAGCGCTTGGAGCGCTATTCCCCATATGACCCTGCGCTTTTCTAAAATAGAGCTGCTGCGAATCGTTTCGTACCGCTCCATCAGTTCCGTCTCTGCGGCAGGCGCCTGCGCGATGCCGCGGGTCTGGCTGCCGGGCGCGTTAATCTGCGACAGGCCGTACCGGAACAGCGCCGTCTCAGCGACGGTGAGCGCCGCAATAACAACAACGCAGCCTATAGCCGCCCACACCCTGCGCGAACCGGATGACCGCACGCCCGCCGCAACCAATGACGCAGCCAACACCGCAAGCACAATCGGCAGCATAATAAGCACCCTGCGCGAGCCGGACAGCAGGCCAAGCGACAGCACCACAGGCATTGCAATCGGCAGCAGAGCCGGCAGCGCCGCCGGTGTCTTTTTGCCGTCGGCAGCGATGCACCCATACGCGAGGGCGATCAGGCCGGTCACAAGCTGAGTGGCATACATGTTGTAGTCCCGGCGCATTGAAAAGCGCGCCGTATAATAAAGCGGCCATCTAAGCGGCAAAAAGTAATAGGCCAATGTGGCAAGCGACACCGCAACCGCCGAAAGCCCCACAGCCAGCAGCACCAGCCTGGTCAGACCGGTTTTATGGCGCAATATGATCAGCGAAGCAAACAGCAGCATCAACACCGCCACTACGCGATATTTCTGCCACGCAAGGGCCAAATTGCCAAAAACAAAAAAGTTGACGGCATCTGCGGACAGATAGGCCGCCATTGAAATAAGCACGGCGCTTTTTGTTTGTGCCAGAAATGCAAACAGGCTTTTTAAAAATCGCCTGCTTCCAAGCGCCAGAACAGCCGCCAGTAAAACAGCGCCAAGCTCCGAGGCATACCCAAAATTAAGACCGGCCAGTCCCGTGCTCAAGAAAAATATGTTGACCAGTGTCACGGCAAGCAATATTCCTTCTATGTCCATTTTGCACCTCCCGCCAAACGCTACATTCTAGTATTCGATGGAAAAAACCGCTTATTCATATTGACGGATACATCCATAAAAGATATAATTTCTATTATTCTGTCCGGTTATGTCCGGCCCGGCCCGATGGTCCTGCTTAAAACAGCGGGGCAGCCTGTGATCTGCCGCGCGGCTTGCAATATGGCATGGCTTCTTGTTGTGCCCGCTGCAAAGCTTCTCCGATTCATTGTAATGGGTAGAGGCCGGGATTTTTATAATCAACTGCTTGCAAAGGCTGATATCTTATGCTATAATAAGCGTCGGTCAATTTTTAAATCGGTGCGGCGGTATTATCCTTCAAGGCGCAGTTTGTGCACGCGGTGTCGTCTGCCGATAAGATAAATAGGGTTTTGGAAGCGTTTATAATGGAAAACGTCAAATGCACCTGTAAATGGAAATCCTGCAAGCGCCACGGGCGATGCGACGAATGTATAGAGCACCACAGCAAGCACCCCAAGCATCCGGTACCGTTTTGCAAGAAATCACCGAAGGCTCCTGCATCTCCGCCGAAGGCCTGAAATAAAATTCAATTGCTGGTATGGCTCAGTTGGTAGAGCAGCGCATTCGTAATGCGCAGGTCGTCGGTTCGAGTCCGACTACCAGCTCCAAAAATTCCGTTTAGGCATTGGCTTAAACGGAATTTTTTCATAGGGGGCTTTGCCCCATCTTGACGCCGGAGATTGAAGCCTTCGGCTCTAAAAACCTCCTGTTCCCCCATAGGAGTAAACGGCCGATGGCGTTCGCCCCGGTCGCTGGAACGACTGCATGCCTTTGCCTTTGGCAGCGCTAAATACCAGGAAGCCCTCAAGTATCTTCATGGATACTTGAGGGCTTCCTGGTAACTTCTTTAAGTTAATATGCTTAATTACAGGCAGCCTTGTCCGCAGCAGTCAGATGGCTCTGCTTCCTTGCAATATGCAGCTATAACACAGGTCCCCAATTTCTAACTTTTGTTTCGCCTTGTCACCTTTGGCAAGCGTGTGCTCGATTGCCAAAGGCCTTTTATACCTTCTCTCACTTCTGAAAACAGAAAAATGTGAGCTTATATAAAACAATGTTTCTATTTTTCGAACCGCTCTCTCATCAAGGGTTTAATTCCCCCTGCCGCGAGGATAGAATACGCCTGCTCACCAAGCGCCTCCCCCTGTAGCTGCGCGCTTGTCTCCAGCACACGAACCGCCCCGGAGGTGATATCCACCTCCAGCGTTTGCCCTGCTTGAACCTCCCGGCTGATGCCCTTGCAAACGATCAGCGGCAGACCAAGGTTGATGGCATTGCGGTAAAATATTCTGGCAAACGACTCCGCGATTACGGCTGCCGCACCCATATTGATCAGCGCAATAGGCGCATGCTCACGGCTGGAGCCGCAGCCAAAGTTGGTACCGGCCACGACGATTCCATCTTCCGGAAAATCCGCCGCAATTCCTTCATCTTCTCCGGAGAGACAAAGACGTCCAATCTCCCCGGGATCGGTAATCGCAAGGTATCGTCCCGGATAAATCTGATCCGTATCAATATTATTGCCTAATACGATTGTTTTCCCCGTAATAATCTTCTTCATATGCTCCCCCTAGCCAAGATATTCTCTTGGATCTGTAATACGGCCGTTTAAAATACTGGCGGCAACTGCGGCAGGGCTGGCCAGATAAATTTCAGCCTTGGCCGAACCCATTCTGCCGGGGAAGTTCCTGTTGGTGCTGCTGATGCATACCTCTCCCGGCGCAAGAATTCCTTGATGTGCGCCAAGACAGGCCCCGCATCCGGGGGAGACCATAGTGGCGCCCGCGTCCATCAGATCCTGAATGTAACCTTTCTTCATACAGGCCTGCATCACTTCTGCGGAAGCAGGAACGACGACCAGACGACAGAATTCGGGTATTCTTTTTCCTTTGAGGATTCGGGCCGCCATGGCAATATCCTCTTCTCTTCCGCCGGTGCAGCTTCCGATATAGCCTTGATTCAGAACAATTTCTTTTTCCTCTATCACACTGGTCAACGGGAATACATTATCCACACTGTGCGGACAGGCCAGCTGCGGTTCCAGTTCACTCACATTAAAAATATACTGCTCCTGATACTGAAAATCAGCGTCGGTCGTTTGGATCTCATATGGCTTTTTAACCCGTTCGTTGACATAATCGATAACGTCCTGATTCGGCTGCATATAGGCCGTTTTAGCGCCCATTTCCACAGCCATGTTGCAGATTGTCATGCGTCCGGCTACGTTGAGCTGTTCCACATAGCTTCCGGTAAAGTCAATCGCCTTATAAAC
>JAEWMM010000231.1 GCA_023457175.1 Bacillota bacterium
TGCTAAAGCAGTGAACTTCGTAAGCCTTTTGTTTGCAATGAGCCAAGCTATTGTCATTCGCTTCGCTCAATGCTTAAAGCTAAAGCATACGGGGGTCCTCCACCGGCAGAGCCAGTGGTTTCCAGTATAACAAAGACATTCTTTTTAAAAATAGTGCCACCACACATACTTGTTTCTCGCTTTCACAAGGAAAAACACATCTCACAAATTTTTTCTAAAACTTTACTTCTCGATTTTTAACAATTAAAATCAGCATGAGTCAGGCATCATGCCGCCTTCTTGCACCACGCCGGCAAGCAAGCGCCGCCCGGCGCTTAAAGCACAGGGCGGCAGCCGCTACTCCAGAATATAAACGTTGAGGTATTTGCGCCCGTTGAGACAGCTTTCGACATAGGTCTCATAAAACAGGTCAAAGTCAATGACATTTTGCATCAAGCCTACGCCGGTGTCGGCCGCAATGGCAAAGCCATAGACAAAGCTGTTGTCCGGGCTGGTAATATACATCTTGGTGCCGTAGGGAATCTCGTTTGCCCGCACCGCGACATAGCCGTCCCGCAGCGTCATCCGGCTTGCGCCATAAGCGCCCTTGCCCGCGCTGTACCCGGTGCAGATTTGATTGGCGAGCATCTGCTTGTACCGTACCGGTACCCCGTTGGCATTGAGCGGAATACCGAAATCCAGATCCGAAACAGGCTCAGAGGTGCCGCGGAGCACCAGCTGGGTGACGGGCTGGCGGGTAACAACCACCTCGCGCTGCTCGCGCGCATGCAGTACCCCGTCCACAACGCGGTCAACATAGGTGATGGCGCGCTCGCCATTCTGGCCGTTGAGCAGCGTGCGGGTCCGGCCCTTGCGAATCAGGCTGTTCTCTTTGTATTCCACCTCGTAGGGAATAGTCTCGTGCACGACCGTCGTGGTCATCTGCACCCGCTTAATTACAATGCGGTCGTTCGGGGATAAATAGAGCACCGGCGAAATATTGATTTCATCGAATTCGCCAAGCCTGATGCCCTCCTGCCGGAGCAGCTCCCCCACCGTAATATCGGTGGTCATCAGCGCGCTGAGCTTGCCGTCTACCTGAATGGTGACGGGAAAAGCACGCGTGATGTTGATGACGCCCATCTTCCCCTCAAAGCCCGAAAAGTCCACAATATCGCAGGCCATTGTCGCGATACCGCTGTCGTTAAGAATTTTCTGTGGCTCGCGGCTCAGGGTATATTTTAGCGTCGTTATTTCCCCGTCTCTGATGTAGACTGCCTTCATCTGCTGTGAAATCAAGAGAATGATCACTGACAGTGAAATAGCCAACAGGCAGCTCCACAGCGCACGACCGTTTGCACTGCTGCGCAGCAATTGCACAACCTCGCGCAGTCGTCGTTTTACGTCTGTCATGGTTACACCTTTTGTCATTAAATTTTTTAGTTTGGTTGTTTTATTATTCCTGAACTTTTACCATATTATTCATTTTGTGTCTTCTTGTCAAGTTTACGAAAGCCCTCAGCCGCATTAAAAGGGGCTAAAATACGCCAACAAAGCACTCTTAACAGTCATTTTATGCAAAATTTTATTTATTTTTTACATTTAAGTTGTAATCTTTATCTAAATTCACAAAATTGCGGCAGGTAATAATCAACAATAAATTGAATAATGAGGGTATATAATAAATATTTGGCTTAATAAAGCGGTTTTATACCAAAAAAACAGGACGCCGCAGCCCCAAGGCGCAGCGTCCTGTTTTTATATTGCCGGTGTCAGTTGAGCTGAAATGCCGATACCAGTTCCTCAAGCAGTCTGGCCTGAGCCGTAAGCTCCTGCGCAGTGGCGGCGCTTTCCTCGGCCGAAGCGGAGGTTGTGCTGACCACCTTGGCAATCTGAGACATACCGCTCTGAATCTGCCCCAAAGCAACGGCCTGCTGCTCGTTCGCGTGGGAAATACCCTCAATGGTGCCCACCACCACATTGACGGCGGAGACAACATTCCGCATTACTTCAGCGGTTTCGCCCGCCTTTTCGCTGCCTGCCGAAATGGCCTTGAGCGAATTTTGTATCAGTGCTGTTGTGTCGCGCGCGGCCTCGGCGCTCTTGCCTGCCAGATTGCGCACCTCGTCGGCCACAACCGCAAAGCCCTTACCGGCAGCGCCTGCGCGCGCGGCCTCAACCGCTGCGTTAAGCGCAAGGATATTGGTCTGGAAGGCGATATCCTCAATGGTTTTATTGATCTTTTCAATCTTGCCGGAGGCCTCGCTTATCTCGTTCATCGCCTCAATCATCTCCCGAACCCGCTGATCGCCCAGCGCGACCTCATGGCCGACCTGCTCGGTTTTTTCAGACGCGGAACGCGCATGCTCGGCTGTGTTTTTAACATTGTGGTATACACCGTCTATCGTGGCGTTAAGCTCCTCGACCGATCCGGCCTGTTCAGCGGCGCCCTGTGCCAGCGATTGCGACGAGGCGGCAATTTCGTCGGCGCTGTTGGCAAGTACCGAAGCAGCCTCGTGTATTCTTGTCATATTATTGATCAGCTTTTGCTGCACCTGCGTTAAGGCGTCCTTGATGCCGATTAAGTCACCCCTATATTCCTGCTGGACTTGAGTGGTCAATTTGCCTTCGGCCAAATCGTTGAGAACGCGGTCGATCTCGCCGATATAGGCGCGCAAGGCGTGTACCGTTTGAATCTGCGCAAAAAACACCCGACCGATTTCATCGTTTTTTGCGTAAGTATAGTTTTCATCCAGCGTGGCCGACAGCCCGAGATTGCCGCCGGCCACCTGACCGGACAGATCGACGATGCGGTTGAGCGGCCTGACAATGCTGCGACGTACAAAGGCCAGCAGCAAAAAGTCGGTTATTGCAAAAAGGAACAAGCCAATAATCGCAGCCGCAATGGTCATAGTCAGGTTTTGCTGTTTGACGCTTGCCAGATTTCTGCCGCTGAACAGCGCGCCGACCACAGTGCCCTGCTGGTTAAACAGCGGCTCGTAATTAACCATGTAATGCTGGCCCATCAGGATGGTTTTGCCCGAATAGCGCACCCCCTGATTATAGACGACGTCGTAGACTTCCGGGGATAGCTGCGTCCCGTTCTGGCTTGTACCGTCGACCTCAAGGGTTGTAACAAGCCGCATATCGTTTAACAGCACGGTATAGTCCGCGCCGCTGGTCGCCTTGAGGGCATTCATTTCGTCCTGATCATCGAGCGAGTTGGCCACGATGATCGCGCCTACCACCTTACTGCTCTTGTAGACGGGCTCTACGGAAATAGCCGCCAGATGGCTTCCGTTGATGATATCCACAAAGCTGCTGGCTGTTCCGCCAAGCGCCTGCGTCACATAATCTGCGCCAATCGCGCTGCTGAGCATTTCGCTGGAGGAATAAATCTGTCTTTTGTCAAGGCTGACAATCAGGACTTCGACAGCCTTATTGTTGCGGTAAGGCGCCACGGCCTGCACATAACCGTAAGGGCCGTTGCTGGCCAGCGCGCTCGCCAGCGGCGCCGAGGCCGCCAGCTCGGAGGTTACGCTGTAAGCCTCTTGAATTTTGTTATCTTTTAACGCGATGATGGCGTTGATATTATAATTACAGCTCTCCAAGAAGTCCTTTTCGAGCAAATTCATGTTGAAGATGCTGATAAAGCCGACTATGACCGTCATCATAACCACGAGACTCATTGTAAAAATCACGTTGAGTCTGCTGCCAATGCTCTGTCCCCTGATTTTGGGAGGCTTGGCTTGCTTGGTCTTGACCTTGGACACAGCCGGCTTGACTTTTTCGAGTTTTTCTTTTTTCTTAGCGCCTTTAATTTTAAGCATGGTATATGTA
>JAEWMM010000232.1 GCA_023457175.1 Bacillota bacterium
GCGTTTGGCAGCGCAATGCGCTTACCCTTGGTGCCCGAAGAGAGCAAAAACGCGCCCATAGAGGCGGCGAGTCCTACGCAGATGGTAGAAACGTCGCACTTAATATAGTTCATCGTGTCGTAAATCGCCATGCCGGCGGTAACCGAGCCGCCCGGAGAATTAATATACAGATGAATGTCCTTATCGGGGTCCTGCCCTTCTAAAAACAACAGCTGCGCCACCACAAGGCTTGCGGTGGTGTCGTTAACCTCGTCGCAAAGCATGATAATGCGGTCGTTTAAAAGTCGCGAAAAAATGTCATACGCGCGCTCACCGCGGTTGGTTTGTTCAATAACGGTTGGTACCAGTGCCATAATAATTACACCCCCTGTTAATATGTATGCAGCTACAGCCTGATAATCCGGCAAGCCTAAAAGCACGGGCGTCTCGCTGCGGAATTTTTCACCCCGCTGCGTTGTCATCCCCACCGGGCGGCAGCCCGCTTACATCCTCCGTCTTGCCAGAAAAGTTTTTCTTGCAATCCCCCTCATGCTTTAGGCTTGGCGGACTACTAAACGCTTAAAAACCCGGCGGCAAAACGGCCAGCGCCGTTTTATACCGATACGCCATTAAAAGGCCGAATGCTTGACACGCAGATTTTTTATTCTGCAAGGGCGATCGGGGCGGCGGGCGCATGCCCGCCGGCCTTCATATGTCCGCTGTCCGCAGGGTCGAAAATATGCCGCCGCAATATCAGCCTTTAGTGAATATCAGTATTTGCGCACAGGTTTTCAGGCGTGCTTGCTGTAAAGTTATGAGGTGCTAAAAACCTTATTCGGCGTCTTCAGCCTTGGTCTTTCTGGTCTTTTTAGGCTTAGGGGCCTCCTCGCCGTCTTCCTCGGCCTTTTTGGCGGCAGCTTTTTTGGCCTTAGGCTTGTCGTCAGCCTGAGCTTCGGCTGCACTGACCGTCACGACCGCGCTGGCGGTGACAATTTCAAGCGCCTTGCGGCAGGCAATGTCGGCCACAAGCTCTTTTTCTCTGATCGCACCGCGGATTTTCTCAACATCCACACGGTACTGCTCGGCAAGCTTCTGATACTCGTCGGCAATGTCCTTTTCGTCGGGCGCAATGCCCTCGGCAGCGGCAATCGCTTCCATTGCCAGACGGGTTTTAACCTGATTTTCGGCCTGAGTGCGGAAGGTCTCTCGGAACTTCTCTTCAGTCTCTCCGGTGTAGCTCATGAAATCCTTAAGGCTCAATCCCTGCTGGCTCATTCTCATGCCAAAATCCTGCACCAGCTCATCGATGCGGCTCTCAATCATGCAATCGGGAATCTCGACGGTCATCTCGGAGACAACCTGCTCAAGCAGCCGGTTTTCCATCTCGGTTTCAGCTTTGCTCTCGGCAGATTCGGTCAGGCGCTTTCTGATATCGGCTTTGTAGGCGTCTATGGTATCAAACTCGCTGATATCCTTGGCAAACTCGTCGTCCACCTCAGGCAGCTCGCGCGCCTTGAGACCGAGCAGCTTTACCTTAAACACGGCGGGCTTGCCGGCCAGACTGCTTTCGCCGTACTGCTCAGGGAAGGTGACGTTGACGTCAAATTCCTCGCCGATGCTCTTGCCGACAACCTGCTCTTCAAAGCCGGGAATAAAGCTGCCGGAGCCCAGTGTGAGCGGATATTTTTCGCCCTTGCCGCCCTCGAAGGGGACGCCGTCGGAAAAGCCCTCAAAGTCGATCTCGGCAATGTCGCCGTCCTGAGCCGCGCGACCCTCAACGGTAATAACGCGGGCATATTTTTCACGCATCTGCGCAATCTGCTCGTCAATCTGCTCGTCGGTAACAGGAGAAACCGCTTTTTCGGCCGAAAGGCCCTTGTATTTGCCAAGCGTTGCAACCGGACGGGTGGTCACGGTCGCCTTAAAGGTAAAGCCCTCTTCGTCGGCGCTGAGCACCTCGACATCGGCGGAGTCAACCGGGGTGATACCCGCCTCGTCCACCGCTTCGGAATAAGCGGCGGGGTAGAGCGCGTTCATTGCATCGTCAAGGAACATGCCCTTGCCATAAAGCTTTTCAACCATGGCGCGGGGCGCCTTGCCCTTGCGGAAGCCGGGAACGGTGATATTTTTCATATTTTTGCGGTAAGCGGCCTCCACAGCCTGCGCAAACTGCTCACCCTTGACCTCAACGACGAGCTCTGCGCGGTTGGTTTCCACCTTGTTAGACGATACGAGAGACATTTATTTTTCCTCCTGTTTGTAAGCATTTACATCTTAGCATTATAACATAATTTTCACAAAAAAACTATTAAAATCTTATGAATTCAAAGCCTTTTGAGGCTGAATTTAAGATGGTCGGCGGATATGAGCGCAAATTCTATACCGAGATATTTCCCTTCGAAAGCCTGTGTGCAGGCCGCGCCGTGCAGGTGGCCGTAAAAGCAGCGACGGACGTCGTATTCGCGCAGCAGGTCGATGATGCCGCCCGAAACGCTGCTGCCAAAAACCGGCGGATAGTGCAAAAAGACGACCGGCTCAAGCCCTGTCGGCTTTGCGGCCTCAAGCGAGGCTTTAAGCCTGCCCTCTTCACGCGCGGTCACCTTCTGGTCATGCGGCGCAGAATCCTCAAGCATCCAGCCCCGGGTGCCGCAGATGGCAATATCTCCGGACGCAACAAAGCTATTATGGAGAATTGACAGCGTGCTTAAACCCCGGCTTTCAAAAAAAGCCTCCATCTTCCGGCGGCTGTTCCACCAATAGTCGTGGTTCCCCTTCAAAATCACTTTTTTGCCGGGCAGCGCGTCGATATATTCAAAGTCGGCGGCCGCTTCTTGCAGCGTCATGCCCCAGGAAATATCCCCAGCCAGCACAACGGTGTCCGATTTGGACACCTGCGCTTTCCAGTTATTTGTAATTTCAGCGACATAATTATGCCATCCGGGAAAAATATCCATCGGCTTATTGCAAGCGAGAGAAAGGTGAAGATCGCCTATCGCAAAAATTGACATACGGCCTCCTGTCGGAATAATCTAAACCGCGCGGCAGATACTGTTTTTAGCCTGATTGAAGGAGGTGAAATTCATGCACGAGAGCGATGCGAAAAACAACATTTATTGCGATGTTGTCAACTGCGCTTATAATGATGACCACTGCCACTGCACTGCGCCCACGGTAGAGGTGGGCACACAAACCGCCAATAGCTGCACCGCAAGCTGCAGCGGCGAGACGCAGTGCGCCACATTCCGGCCAAAGACACCGTACAAAGCCGGCTATCAGGCCGTTTAACCGCTGCCGACAATTTAAGCCCGGGCCAAACGATGCC
>JAEWMM010000233.1 GCA_023457175.1 Bacillota bacterium
CGGCATAGCCGTCGGCAATGGCGCGAAATGCCTCGCCGATCGCGTTAGTGCCGGTGGCGCAGGCCGTAACAACCGGCAGGCAGGGCCCTGCGCGTTAAAGCGGATGGCGACATTGCCCGCGGCGAGGTTTGAGATCATCATCGGGATCAGCATGGCCGAGACGCGCGCCGGGCCGCTTTTCAAAAGCCGCTCCTGCTCGCGCACCATCGTGTTGAGCCCGCCGATGCCGGAGCCGAAATAGACGCCAAGCCGCTCGGGGTCGCACAAAAGTCCGCTATCGTCCATCGCCTGCTGGGCCGCCGCTATCGCGTACTGAGAAAAGAGATCCAGACGCTTGGCGGCCATTTTGTCCACATAAGGCGTGACGTCAAAATCCTTGACCTCGGCGGCAATTTTCACCTTGTAGTCGGCGGTATCAAAATGGGTAATATATCCGATGCCGCTCACACCGGCTGAAATATTTTTCCAAAAGGTTGCAACGTCGTTGCCGACCGGCGTAATCGCGCCAAGTCCGGTGATCACAACTCGTTTCATAAAATTCCTCCTTCTACACGCCGGCTTTTGCGGCGGCGATAAATTCCTTGTGCAGCGTTTCGATCAGGCGGTGCACCGTCGTGATGCCGTCGATGCGATAGCCGTTGGCCCCGATAAAGGCAAAACCCTGTTCGAGCTTGCCCTTGCAGGCCGCGAGCAGCGCCGCCGAAATGCAATAAGGGGCGTTGTCGACGGTGCAGGACGAAATGCAGTGCCAAGGGCAGCTTTTGGGGCAGGTCTGATTCGATGCCGCCCGCTGCAAAAAGTCATTGCCGATGGCGCGCCCCGGCAGGCCGACCGGACTTTTGATGATGACGATATCCTCTTTTTTACAGTTGACATACGCCTCTTTAAAAGCGGGGGAGGCGTCGCATTCCTCAGTCGCGACAAAGCGGGTCGCCATCTGGACGGCGGCCGCACCACGCGAGAGAATATTGTGGATATCCGCGCCTGAAAAAATACCGCCGCCCGCAATCAGCGGAATGGCGCGCCCTGCTTTTTGCTCAAGCGCGTCGAGTGCTGCGCGCAGCTGTGGCACCAACGCCTCAAGCCCAAAGTCCGGATCGTCAATCTGCTCCTCGGTAAAGCCGAGGTGTCCGCCGGCCAGCGGCCCTTCGAGCACAAAGGCGTCGGGCACGCGGGCGTATTTCTGTTCCCACCAGCGCGAGATCATCTTGACCGCCTTGGCGGAGGAGACGATGGGCACCAGCGCGATGTCCGAAGGGGAGAACTTCGGCAGATCGAGCGGCAGCCCCGCGCCGGAGAAAATGACGTCGATACCGGCCTCGGCCGAGGTTTTGACCATCTGGGCAAAGTCGGTCATTACGTTCATAATGTTAATGCCGAGCAGACCGGCGTCATCGGCTATTTGGGCGCGTGCGGCAGCAATCTCTTCCGAAAGACCGTCTGAGACGGCACGCACGCGATCGCGCTCGGCGGGCTTTCGCAGCATGGCGATACCCGCCGCCGACAGCACGCCGACGCCGCCCTCGTTTGCCACAGCGGAGGCGAGGCGCGCCATCGAGATGCCCACGCCCATGCCGCCCTGCACAATCGGGATCGGCGCGGTATATTTGCCGAGCGTGAGCTTATGATTGTTAAAATTGAACATTTATCGTTTTACCTCGTTTCAGCCATCGGCGTGTAATACTGGTGCCCGATGGAAAGCGCGAATAGGTTTGCGCGGATTTTTATTGAATGATAACGCGGACAACGCAGTCAGACGAGAAAAAGACCGCAAAGATATAGGAGCTTCTGTCGGATATTAGTATTAAGGCTACATGCACATGCCGCCGTCGATGCGGATGACCTCGCCGGTGATGTAGCTCGCGCCCTCGCTGCACAGATAAACGGCGAGCGAGGCGACCTCCTCCGGTGTGCCCATGCGGTTCATCGGTACATTTTCAAGCGAGGCGGCCAGCACCTTTTCAGACAGCGCGGCGGTCATATCGGTTTCGATAAAGCCGGGGGCGATGGCGTTGCAGGTGACGCCCCGGCCTGCCAGCTCACGCGCGACCGACTTGGTCAGGCCGATCATGCCGGCCTTTGCGGCGGCATAGTTGGCCTGGCCCGCGTTGCCGCAAAGCCCCGACACCGAAGCGATGTTGATGATGCGGCCGGTGCGGCGCTTCATCATCGCGGCCGCGCACTGGCGAGTCATCAAAAATGCGCCCTTAAGGTTGGTTGAAATGACGGCGTCAAAGTCCTCGTCCTTCATGCGCATGACCAATCCGTCGCGGGTGATGCCCGCGCAGTTGACGAGAATATCAATCTGGCCCCATTCTTTAAGCAGGGCGTCAATAACAGTTTTAGTGGCCGCGCTGTCGGCAACGTCGCACTGCACAGCGGTCATACTATGGCCGTTTTTCTGCGCTGTTTCGACGGTGGCCTGTGCGGCAGCCTCATTGCCTGCATATAAAATAGCCACTTTGGCGTTTTGTGCAGACAGCGCCAGCGCGATCGCACGGCCAATACCGCGCGAGCCGCCGGTGACGATAGCGGTTTTATTAGTCAGCATGGTTTATTCTCCTCTCAGCACCGCCAGCGCGGCGGTAAGAGATTCGGCGTCCTGCACGTTTACAACGGTGGCGTCGGGCAGCGTTTTCTTGACAAAGCCCGACAGGGTTTTGCCCGCGCCTACCTCGACAAAGGTGTCGTAGCCGTCAGCAGCCATGGTTTCGAGCGTTTTCTGCCAGTAAACGGGACGGATCAACTGCTCCGATAACAACTGCTTATCCGGGGTGATATATGGCGATGCGGTGGAGTTGGCATACACCGGCACCAAGGGCTGCGCAAAAGCATAACGCTCCAGCGCTTTTTGGAGGCCCTCATAAGCAGACTGCATGAAAGGGGAGTGGAATCCGCCGCTTACCGGCAGAGCTAACGCCCGACCGCCCGCTTGCTTAACGGCAGCAATCAGTTCATCTGAACGGTCACGCAGCGTTGCCGCTACGAT
>JAEWMM010000234.1 GCA_023457175.1 Bacillota bacterium
GCCCAGACCCCCTGCCGCGTCGTACGCTTATAAAGCAGCGCGCCATAAAGCGTCGGGAACAGCGTAACGCCGAAAACGCCCCACAAATCGCCGCCGTAGCTCAAAAGGCTTGCAGGCGGGTGAATCGAAAGCAGCAGCGAAACGGTACCCCCGACAAAAATGCTCAGGCGGGAAAGCGAGAGCAGCGCCGACTCGCCAAGCGGTTTTTTGCGCAATGTGCCGACGATATCGTAGCTAAACGAGGACGCGATTAAAAGCAGCTCGGAATTGGCCGTTGAGAGGCAGGCCCCAATGACGGAAAACAGGAAAAAACCGCTCCACGGCCCATAGAGCAGGTTGTTGATCACATGCACAAAAATACCGTCGGTCTCGGTTACCCCGTCGATGGTCGGGAACATGACCCGCATGCCCAGCCCGATGAGCAGCAGCGCAAAATAGAGCAGCGCCAGATAAACCATCGCGCACTGTACCGTTCTTTTAGAGGTTTTCTGATCTTTGGCCGAGATCATACGGATAATGTACTGCGGGTTGGCGGCCAGCCCCAGCCCCCAGCCGAAAAACATCGTCCCGCTCATCAGCGGAACGAACTTGCCCTTTCCGAACAGGCGCAGAAGATCGCCCTTGTCGGTGGCGTAGGGCATGGCGGGATAGGCCCAGCCGCTGATTTGGGCGGCCTTTTGATGGATGGTCACAATACCCCCGGCCCGCGGCACCACAACAAGGAACACCATGATCAGCCCCACCGACAGCGCAACGAGGTTAAAGGCGTCGGTCTTGGTCACGGTGTGAAAGCCGCCGAAGGTGGCGTAAAGAATAAACAGGTAAATAAGCAGTATTGCAAAGACATAAGGAATGTTAAACAGCGTGGAGGCCACCAGCCCGAAGCCGCGTATCTGGATGACGAGATAAAAGACGTAGACAACAATCATAATCACCGCAAACAACACCTGCAGCGCCTTGGAATCAAAGCGCTTGCGGAAGAATTCCGGCACCGTCAAAATATCATTTTGATACAGTCGGTCGCTGATGAGCCAGAGCAGCACAGCGCCCGCAAACCACGGAATAACCGAGTAGACCAGCACCGCGTAGCCGCTTTCAAACACGCTGCCCGTGACGCCTAAAATTGTCGCGGCGGACACCCAGGTACCGCAAAAGGTGAAGACGCAGCTGCTTAAACTGAGCTGCCGCCCGCCAAGATAAAACTGCTCCTTCGTATTGCCTTTTCTGAAGCTGTTTTTCCCGATCGCCAGCAAAATAGCCGAGTAAATGCAAAAGTAGATCAGATAGATAACGGTTTTGTTCATCCTGCCGCCTCCTGCATTTCAAAGGTGATGGTTATGGTCGTCCCCTTGCCCCACGCGCTTTCAATGTCGAAGCTGCCGCCGTTTTGCCGCAGCAGCCGCCGCACAATCGACAGACCAAGGCCGCGCCGCTCCGACGCATCCACCCGGCCGGAAGACAGAACGCTTTTGATCGCCTGCTTGGTCATGCCCACGCCGTTGTCCACAACGGTGAGCACCACGCCGCTTTCCAGCCGCCGGGCCGAGATGGTAACGTCGCCGCCGTCGCCCACGGCGCGGAAGCTGTTATTAACCAGATTGATCAGCACCTGCTTAATCTGGCCCTCGTCAGCGTAAAGCATCAGGTCGGGCTCGGCAAAAAAGCGCAGCGCAATACGGCTGTTTTCGGCTACCTTGGTATAGAGCAGCGCAATCTCGTCAAAAAGCTTACCCACCGGGAACAGCGCTCTGTGGCTGGCGCGCTCCCGGGCGAGGTTTAAGAGATTTTCGATCAGAAGGTTGATACGGTCGACCTCGCCGACCATACCGGCGCAGAGGCTGCGCTCGTTTTCGCCCTCCAGCCGCTTTGAAATAACCTGTATGCCTGCGCGTATCCCCGCAAGCGGATTGCGTATCTCATGCGCGAGGTCGGCCGCCACCTTGCCCATATAGGCCAGCTTTTCGCTCTCGCCAAACTTCTCTTCCATCATTTTTTTGTAGGTGATATCGTCAATCGTGCACAAGGCGCCCCAGACAAAGCCGTTGGCGTCGGTCAGCCGCCAGATGCCGATTTCAAGGTCAAAGGAACGGCCGCTGGGATCCTGCGCACGGATGGGGTCGATAACCGGGCGGCTGCTCGCGATCAGTCTGCGCAGCGTTTCTAAAAGCGGCTCGCCGCCGCAGCCAAGGCCGTCGGCCGCAAGCATGGCGGCGGCCTTTGAGTTGATGCAGAGCTGCTCGCCCTGCGCGTTGTAGGCGACGACGCCCAGCGGCAGGTTTTCAACAATCGCTTCATTGAGTATTTTAACGCGCACAATTTCGTCGGTATAGCCCCGTATATCCGACAGCATGCTTTCAAACGAGATGGCCAACCGCCCGATCTCATCGCGGCGCTGGCGGTAGTCGACGGCGAGGTGCCGTCCCGCCGTCAAACCGGGGTCTTGACTGATGCGTTCGCATGCTTCGCTCAACCGCCGGATGGGGTCGGAGATGTTATAGGCGATGAAGATGCCGGCCTGCACCGTAATGATCAGCAGTGCAATGGTTGAGATGATCATATAGCGCTGATTTTCGATCAGATCGTCATAAAAGGTCGCACGGTCGAGAATATAGCACAGCGTCCAGCGGTAACGGTTGTCCGAGCGCGAAAGCAGCACCCACTCCTCCCGCATCTCAGAGCGGTCGCTGCCCTCCAATAGCGGGGCGCCCTGTGCATCATAAATAAAAAAGCCCTTGTCGGCGCGGGCGGCGCAGGTGCTCAAGATCGACTCGCGGCTCGAAGCGATGCCGTAATGCTCAATCTCACTCGTGACGCTCTCAAGCAGCAGGCGCGCGTTAAGATATTCCCGTTGGAGCTGCGCGCGGTAGCCGTTATAAAACAGAATGCCGCCAAAGGTACCGGTGAATAAAAAGCTGATGATCAGAAAAGGAATAAGAATTTTATTCTCAATATCGAGCTTAAGCTTAAAATGTCTCATCGCTGCCTCTCCTTAAGGCCAAAGCTGGCCGAAACTGCCGTGGCTTATAATCAAACGATTTGGAAACAGGAACAGGATTGGCGCAGATATTTTGCAACCGGCAAAGCGGAGGGGCGCAGGTGGGTGACGTCCGTTAAGAACGACAGCGCGGCAAGTCGTCCTGTTTTTAAGGTGTGTTTGACTACAGGGATCGTGGAAACCGCCGCTCACCGGACAAGGGTGAGCAGCAGGCTGATAAGCTGTGGGAACAGGATCATCACCCCTACAAAGCGGCAGACCTGAAGCACGATCAGGTCGGGGCTGTTGACACCCAGATCGGCTGAGATGAGCGCCATCTCGGTCGCGCCCGCCGGAGAAACGCTCAACATCGCCTCCACACGGGGAATTTTAAAGCAGCGGTGCAGCAGATAGCCCATGAAGACGCAGTTGGCGAAATAACCTACAATCAGGATGACGGCGGGAAGAATCAGATAGCGCATCTCGATGACGTCATGATAGGTCATCTGACTGCCGATGCAGCAGCCCGAAAGCACCTGCGCCACCCGGCGGCACCACAGCGGCAGATAGGTTTCGCTGTAAACCATTTTAAAGACCGTTGTAACCAGCATCGAAAAAACCAGCGCTCCCGCCGGGATGCCGAACCATTTACCAATCAGCCCGCCAACGGTGGCGGCGATAAGCGTCATGGTCAGCGCCGTTGTCGCGTGTTCCGGCCGGGGGACAGCAGCCCTCGGCGGCGGGGCGTTCTCGTTCGCCTGCTGCCCGTTCTCGCCATGCTGACGTTTATCGGCCATGCGGTTCATCGCGACAATCAGCAACGGCAGCGCCCCGATGCCAAACACCAGCCGCACAAACTGCAGCAGCGCCACCTTGGCCGCGTCGGCGCCCATATCCATCGCAATAAGCGGCGTATCGCTGACACCGCCCGGCATGGCGCAGAGCAGCGCGGTCAGAAGATCGAGCGGCGACAGCATGTAAATAAGCAGCCCGGAAAGGATGTTAAGCACAAAAAAACCGGACATCAGCATCAGATAAGGGCCCATGATGCGGGGCAGATGCAAAATATCGCGCTTACTGATGGTCGAGCCGATATAAGCGCCGGTGATGATCTGGGCTGCTATCTTGGCCGAGGTCGGCATCAGCGCATACGGGGTCGCCACGCTCAGCGCCGATACGGCAAAAATAGCACCCACAAGCATGCCTGCGGGTACTTTAAGTCTGCAAAATATCAATCCGCCCAGCGTACCAATTAAAAGCGTCAACAACAGTTTGATGGCCAAACAACTCGCCTCCCGATGCATACAACAAATTGTCTTTTTTATAGTACTCTATTTTAGTTGAATATGCAACGGATACCGCGCTATTTGCCGCGTTTTAGCACCACGCCCGATAGCGTAAAGACAATAAACACCATTAAATTGGTCATCACAACACTCGCACCCGCCGGCGTATTAAAAACAAATGACACCATGATGCCGGTGCAAAAGCAGAGCACCGACAGCACCGCCGCGCAGACAACCACCCCTTTAAAGCTGAAAAACAACCGCATGGCCGAAAGCGCCGGAAAAATGACGAGGCTTGAAATGAGCAGCGCCCCCATCATGCGCATGCCGACCACCACCGTCACGGCGGTGAGCATGGCCAGCAGCGTATTATAAGCGCCGACCCGCACGCCGGTGGCCCGCCCGAACGCCTCGTCAAAGGTGACGGCAAAGATGCGGTGGTAGCAAAAAATATAAAGCGAAAGCACCACAGCCGACAGCACGGCCGCAAAAATGACGTCGTTTTTGCTCATGGCCAACACGCTGCCAAAAAGATAGCCGTGAATATCGGCGTTGATGCCGGAGGAAAGCGAAGCCGCCATAACCCCGACCGCCAGCGATGAGGAAGAGATCATTGCGATGGCGGCGTCGCCGCGCATCGAGCCCTCTGCGCCGATGCGCAGCAGCAAAAACGCCGACAGCATCACGACCGGCACCGCCACCGCCAGCGGCGCGATATTAAACGCCATAGCGATGGCCACCGCGCCGAAGCCGACGTGAGAAAGCCCGTCGCCGATCATCGAATAGCGCTTGAGCACCAGACTGACGCCCAGCAGCGCCAGACACAGCGACACCAGAATGCCCACCATAATCGCGCGCGCCATAAAGCCGTAAGAAAACATTGTGATAATCAGGTTAAGCATCTAATTGCTCCTTCAATTTAATCCGATGGACGCGCCCGCGCGGAGCGCAATAGCGCAGCCCTTGACATTCCGTATGAACTGCTGGCGTTTCAACCCGCACACCCGCGTGGGGTGCGACCCGTCCAACTGTTTAGCATTATGCGCGACGGGGCAGTTTCAACCTACACGCCCGCGTGGGGTGCGACGCGCAGCGGTTCTTCACCCAAAACAGTCCGGCGGTGTTAAAATCCACGCACCCGTGTGGGGTGCAACGTCCGCATGCTGCACCTATGCCGCAGCCTTCCCAATATTTCAATCTCAACCTGCGTGCCGGGACGACCGCCTGTAGGAAAATTTCCAACACCGGCGTTTCAGTTCACATGCCCGAGCGGGGTGCGCCTGGGAGCGCGCCGAAGCTATCATCTCAATTGCGCGTTTCAATTCACACGCCACCCGCGCGGGGTGCGGGCAAAGCGCACCCGACAAGCCAAACGCGGCGCCGCTAAAACACCTGACCATCCCGCGCACCGCGTCAGGCGTCGGCTTTGTCCCCCAAAAGGCGGCGCGCCGCGTCGCTTTTATAATAGTCCACAGCCGGGCCAAAAAAAGCGCAGCCGTTATCCATATGCAAAATCTTGCCTGCCCGGCGCGCCGCCTGCAGGTCGTGCAGTACCATAAGGATGGTGACGCCGTGCTTCGTGTTAAGATGGTCGATAATCGCATAAAGCTCGGCCGCCGCCGCCGGGTCGAGCGCCGCTGCAGGTTCGTCGAGCAGCAGCAGCTTATCGGTGGCGCACAGCGCCCGCGCCAGCAGCACACACTGACGCTGCCCGCCCGAAAGCGCTCTAAACGATCGTTTTTTCAAATCCGCCACCCCAAGCCGTGCCAGCGCCTCTTCGGCTGTCGCCTTTTGGGCCGCCGAGTAAAATGGGCTGTACCCGCCAGCGCCCAGACAGCCGGAGAGCACCACCTCCCACACCGAGGCGGGAAAATCGCGCTGCGCCATCGACTGCTGTGGCAGATAGCCAATCTCGCGCGGGGTAACGCCGTTAAAAACAATTTCGCCCGCGCGCGGCTGCTGCAAGCCCAAAAGCGCTTGAACCAGCGTCGACTTACCCGAGCCGTTTTCTCCGACAATGCAGATATAATCCCCGGCCTCGACCGAGAACGAAAGATCCCTGACCGCCACCTGCGCGCCATAGCTCATGGTCAGATTTTTGCACTCTATCATCGGCATGGCTTATTCATCCCCTTGTGTCTTTGGCGCAGTCGCGCTGTTTATCATCTTATCCTGAGGCTGAATCCGCGGCTTATCGGCGCACTGCGCGCAGCGGCCCACCAGTACAATCTGGGCGGCGTCAAGCTCAAAGCCGTGCTCCTCATGAACATGCTCGGCAAGCTTGTCGATATAGTCGCATTTTAAGTGGGTCAGCGCACCGCAGCCGGCGCATTTTAAGTGGTAATGCTGCGGCTGCGGTCCCGGCTGGTACTCAAAGCAGGCGCTTTTGCCCTCGCCAAACTGGTATTTTCGCACGCTGCCCTGTTCAATCAGCCGCTCCAGGTTGCGGTAGACCGTTGCCTTGCCCACCGGCCTGCCGTAGCGCTCCAGAAGCGTCACAAGCTCCTCGGCGGTAAAATGCTCCCCGCTGTGCGCCCGCAGCAGTTCGAGAATCACAGCTCGCTGCCGCGTTTTATAGCCCTCGGTCATCACTCACACCCCATTTTCAACACAGTTATACCCTCAATTTGAGTTTCGTTTTCATATTTTATGCCGTTAGGGCAAAAAAGTCAAGAAAAGCTGTTATAAAACAGCGTTTGACACAAAATTTTATATAAATAAAAACGCAGAGCGTCCGCCGCCCTGCGTTTTTATTTTAATGCTATTCGGATCTCCAATATTGCGAGCCGTCGGGCTTTCGGCAAAGCAGCCCGCTGTCGACAAGCTCGCGCCTGAGTATAAAGTAATCGTTAAAGGTATGCCACTGCATGCAAAGGGCATTAACCGCCTTTTCAGTATAGATGCTGTTTGTTTCGAACTTCTCCGCCAAATATGCCAGCACCGCGACCCGTACTTTCTGCTTCTGCGGCAGCTGCACAATCTTCCCTGAGGCGTCAAGAAACCTTTTAATATTTATTTGCTTATCCACTTTAATGACCCCGTGTTTATCCTTTCAGTTTTTCAGTCCACAGCTGCAACAGGACGGCAATGTCGTCTGAAAATTCCCGGTCGGTCTGCGCGTCCTTCTTTTCGAGCGTCTCAAGCACCTCAAAAGAGAAGGCCGACGCGCCATACTGCGCCCAAGCCTCAGCCATGCAGGGCTCAGGGCAAAAATTGGTCGATACCGAAAAGGTAAAACGATTTCTGGCGCCCTGCATATCGGTCGTGGAGCGAAGCCATGCTTCGTCGGCCGACGCGCACTTGATACAAAATACGCCTCCGACAACCGTCCGATTTTTATACTGCGCTTTAAGCGCCTTTTTAGCGCATGCATCCATCTGCGCCGCACCTCCTTTCAATAATTTTTAGTTTTTCCACCGCTGGTCCGATCTTATGCGGTCGCGGTATGCATCATCACTTTCCCGTTGATTATCATAACGCCCGGTGGCGAAAAAAACAATAAACGCTCCGTTGAGTTGTCGCCGACCGGTGCACAGTCGAGGGGAACAGGCGGTTTTTCGGATGACAAACGCCTGCGGCCATGCTATACTGATTTAGAATATATTCGCCTGTCCGGCCTGCGTGACGCGGGGATTCCCCTTGTCTGGTATTGAAGGTCGGCGGGCATCCGGCTTGGTTTTAGAGTTCCCCGCGCGGCGCGTAGATGGAAAAGATGGAGGGGGCAGCAATATGGCAAACAGTTTAGCCGAGCTTCGGGAGACATTGAAAAATTGCAGGGGATGCCGCCTGTGCGAGCAACGGCACAACGTCGTATTCGGCGTGGGGCCCGAGCACGCGCGGGTGCTGCTTATCGGCGAGGGGCCCGGCCAGACCGAGGACGAGCGGGGCGAGCCGTTTGTCGGCCGCGGGGGGCAGCTGCTCGACAAAATGCTCGACGCCGTCGGACTCTCACGCGAGAAAAACGTTTTTATCGCCAATATGGTTAAGTGCCGTCCGCCGCAGAACCGCGACCCGCAGCCCGATGAGATGGAGGCCTGCCTCCCCTTTCTGCGGGAGCAGGTGCGTTTGATCCGTCCGCGCATTATCGTCTGTGTGGGGCGTATTGCGGCGCAGCGGCTTATTTCCGCCGACTTTAAGGTCACAAAGCAGCACGGTGAATTCTATGAGAAGAACGGTGTGCTGATGATGGGCACGCTGCACCCGGCCGCGCTGCTGCGCAATCCCGCGCAAAAGCCGATGGCCTTTGAGGACTGGTTAAAGCTGCGCGAGGTCATCAAAAAGGAATGTCCCGAGGTGTATTCATAAAACAGTGCGCTGTTTTATGAATTGGCCATGCGCCTCTGGCG
>JAEWMM010000235.1 GCA_023457175.1 Bacillota bacterium
TCTGGCGGTGGGGCTCCTTACGCGAGATCATATAGGAAAGCGGATAGGCTATAATCAGACAGATGACGGTGGCGATAAAGGCCAGCCAGATTGAGCGGAAGATGACCGCGACATATTCGCTGACCGCCGAAATATTTGCAAAGGTAAAAGCGCCGTCCTCGGTGGTAAACGCAAAATAGGTTACGAGCATCAGCGGTACGACGGTGAAAAGCACAATCCAGATCAGGTAAGGAAAGGCGGTAACTCTACTGCTTTTCATGGCCGCCCTCCGTTGCTTCAAGGGCCGCCTGATCCTCCTCACGGTCCATGATGTGGATGTCGTTTGGCAGAATATTCATGCCGATGAGCTTGCCCGGTTCAGCCGCCAGCGTATTGTGGATCAGCCAGCGCTTGCCCGCGCCCTCAACGAGCATCTCGTAATGCACGCCCTTAAAGGTCACCGACGCGACAACGCCGGTCAGCATGCCCTCTTGGGCGTCAACAATCTTGATATCCTCAGGGCGCACGACGACGTCGACGAGCTGGTCGGGGTCAAAGCCCACGTCGACGCATTCAAAGCTGTTGCCGGCAAATTCGACGCAGTAGTCGCGGCGCATGATGCCCGGAATGATATTGCTCTCGCCGATAAAGTCGGCCACAAAGGCGCTGATCGGCTCGTTGTAAATATCCTGCGGCGTGCCGATCTGCAAAATATCGCCCGCCCGCATGACGACCACGCGGTCGCTCATGGTGAGCGCCTCCTCCTGGTCGTGGGTGACATAGACAAATGTGATGCCGGTCGACTGCTGAATGCGCTTTAGCTCAATCTGCATCTCCTTGCGCAGCTTTAAATCGAGCGCGCCGAGCGGCTCGTCGAGCAGCAGCACCCGCGGATGGTTGACCAGCGCGCGGGCAATGGCGACGCGCTGCTGCTGCCCGCCCGAAAGCTGGTTGATGTTGCGGCGCTCAAAGCCCTTAAGTCCCACCAGATCCAGCATCTCCTTAACCTTGGCGCGGCGCTCGGGCTGCGGGAGTTTTTTAATTTTGAGCCCGAACTCCACGTTTTCAAACACGTTGAGATGCGGGAACAGCGCGTAACGCTGAAAAACAGTGTTGACCGGGCGCTTATAGGGCGGCAGGTTGTTGATGCGTACGCCGTCAAAAAAAACATCACCCTCTGTGGCCTCGACAAAACCGCCGATGATTCGCAATGTGGTGGTTTTCCCACATCCCGAAGGCCCTAACAGTGTGATGAATTCCTTGTCGTGAATTTCGAGGTTGATGCGGTTTAAAACCTGCTCCCCGTCATACGACACAGCAATGTCCCGAAGGACGATTAAATTATCCATGATGCATTCCCCTTTGCGGTTTTAAGTCTTAGTGGCAGCTGCTTATCATCGCCGCCATAATGACCCCACAGCCCTTTTCATGCCGCCACCCGCAAAAGGTTTTCCTATCCTGCCCGCTATTAAGTGCCCGGACAAAATGTAAGTCAGCACATACGACACTGTGTTGAAATAATTGCATTAAAATACAATCCTTACTATATCATATCCATGATGTTTGTCAATGATTTCAGCAAATTTCTTTATTTTCACGAATATTAGCCGCTTTTTCTGCACAATTTGTGTTTTAGGTCGCATTTATTCGGTTATGCTTGCGTTTACGAATGCGATTTGTGGAAAAATACAGCAGCGGCGCGTCAGAATATACTGCGTATAACATCGTAGTTTAATGCGAAGAACCGGGGTGCATCCGCATAAATTTAAATGCGCTGTCTAATAACGGCGAGGCGCAATTAAAGCGGCGTACAAAAAAAGCTGTGCGCCGCTTTTGAATATCTGTAATTAAGCGTTTTAATTAAACAAAGCGCTACGACGCTTTGGGCTTATTTTTGTAAAAGGTTCTGGATAAAAGCTCCAGCGTCTCGGCCGAAGGCAAAAAGGTGTTTCGGCCTTCGTTATAATCGCCCTTTACCGGCACCATTTCCACCGTGAGCGAACGCGACAGCAGGTGGGTCAGCGCACGGCGGCGGGACTCAAAATCGCCTACCGCTAAATTGGACGAGCCGCTGTTTACCGCCGTTTCAAACGCTTTGACCAACAGCGATTCGGTCATCAGCGGCATGCGCTGCAGCAGCATCTGCTCGGTGAGATCGCCCACCATCTTGAGCCTGTCCTGTTCGCCGGTAGCGTAGCCCCGGTAATTAATCAGAATAGCCGCCCGGCGTCCGTCGATGATCTGGCGTCCCTGCGGCAAGGCCGACAGGCCGTTTTCGGTCGACAGCGAGGCGTCGAGCGTAAAGTCGATGGCGCCGACCACATCTCCAAGCTTTAAAAGGCTGTCTGCGGTCAGATCGAGCCAGCGGTCGCTTTCAACCGAGAGCGCATTTTCGAGCGCTGCCTCGGCCCGCAAAGGCCCCTCCCGCTGCCAGACACTGGCTGCCGCGTCGAATTTACCGGCATCCTCCACCATTGTCTCAGGCGGGATGACAGCCAATTTGACGGCGTTGGCCGGCGGATCAATTCTGCACAGCAAAATACAATTGGGCTTCTCCCTGGCCTTTTCGCGCAGCGCCACCGTGATGGTGATGGCGTCGCTGCTCTGGGGATAATAGCTTTCCGGCTGAGAGTGAATCGCCATTCTGTCGCCTGCAAAACGAAACAGTGCGAACGAAAACGGGATGGCCAGCACCAGTATGCCTATCAGAAATGCGAGGAAAAACTGTACGACTGCGGAATGTCCCTGTTTCATATTTGTGCCCCCTGACCTGTATTAATGTTGGCACAAAACAAGGCAGAATATGCAAAGCGCCCCGTGAGAACAAAGGAGCCCTGTGCATCGTCAAACGGAGATATACAAGGTTGTCGGTGAAAAAAATCCGGCGCATGGAGCAGCGGCGCTTTATCGGTATGGCCCGTACAAAACAGGCGCACGCAAAATAAAATGCGTGCGCCCTACACAGCGTTTCTACACGTCGTTGCCTTTGATGGAATGCTTCTTGGCATTTTTGTTTTGATTCTGATTTTCGCGTGTAATCGGCGTCTGCCCGTTGGCCTTTGCCACACGCGCCTGTTTGTTGTCAGGCTGGCTATCCTTTGGCATTGCTGCGCCTCATCGCCTGGTATTGGGGCCAAGCGCTTCCTTTTTAATGTTGTGGTTGG
>JAEWMM010000236.1 GCA_023457175.1 Bacillota bacterium
CAGTACGCCGCCGACGTTAAAGCCGTCGAGCAGGCGGTCGAGGAGGCCGAGCGGGAGTTTGGCCGCCCCGTAGGCTCAACGCTCTTAATGGCAGCGATTGAGTCGACCCGCGGCGTTTTAAACGCGCTGGAGATTTGCGAGAGCTCTGAACGGCTCTTCGGCGTCGCGCTTTCGGGCGGCGATTATACCAAGGATCTTCAGACCGTTATCACCGGAACAGGCGTTGAGCTCATGGGCGGAAGACAGCATCTCATCATCGCCGCAAGAGCGGCGGGCGTTCAGTGCTTTGATACCGTCTACACCAACCTTGAGGATATGGACGGCTTTGAAAAAGAGGTCCGGCTGATCAAGATGATGGGCTTTGACGGCAAAAGCATTGTCAACCCCAGACAGATCAATGTGACGCACCATATCTTTACACCGACCTTTAAAGAGATCGACTTTGCCGAAAAGGTCGTCAGAGAGATCGACGAAAAGAAGGCGCAGGGCATCGGCGTGTTCACGGTCAACGGCAAGATGATTGACATCGCCTTTTATGACGGCGCAAAGCGCACCATTGAGCTTGCAAAGGCGTCCGGCGTATACGAGGGGGATTTGTAATCATGCTAAACAAAGTCGGAAGAGAAATCCCGCAGCAGATATTAGATTTAACGGGCAAAAAGCCCTATATGGGTTATCTGGAATTTGATAACTACGAATATGTCAAGAGCGCGCCCAAGGTTCGGGCGGTTGTGGATGCGTCGCGTTCCAAGCTTGTGGCGTCGATTGACGAGGCGCTCGACAAATGCGGCATTAAGGACGGCATGACGCTTTCTTTCCATCACCATTTCCGCGAGGGCGACTACGTTGTCAATCTCGTTATGGAACGCGTGTATGCGCGCGGCATTAAAAACCTGCGCATCTGCGCCACCAGCCTTGGCAAGGCGCACGACAGTCTCGTCCCGATGATCGAGGACGGCACCATTACCTCTATGCGCTCCTCCGGCGTGCGCGGGGGCATCGGCGAGGCCATTTCGGGTGGCAAGCTCAAGGGTCTGGCGGTCATGTGTTCGCACGGCGGGCGGGTCAGGGCTATTGAAAGCGGCGAAGAGCATATCGATATCGCGTTCATCGGCGCGCCGACCTGCGACGAATACGGCAACTGCCGCGCCAACGGCGGCAAAAGCGACTGCGGCGTGCTCTCCTACGCAATGGTGGACGCGCAGTACGCCGACAAGGTGGTCGCTATCACCGACACGCTCGTGCCGTTCCCCAACGCGCCGGCCAGCATCTCAATGATCGACGTCGACTATGTCTGTGTCGTTGACGAGATCGGCAATCCCGCCAAGATCGCTTCGGGCGCCGCAAAGCCCACCACCGATATGCGCAAGCTGAAAATGGCCGACTACTGCACGCAGGTGGTCATCAACACACCCTACTTTAAGGACGGCTTTTCTTACCAGACCGGCGTTGGCGGCGCTTCGATTGCGTCGACCATTTCGCTGGCGGAGGAGATGAAGCGCCGCGGCATTAAAATGGGCTTTGGCGTCGGCGGCCTGACGACGCCGATGTGCCGGCTGCTCGAAGAGGGTCTGGTCGATAAGCTTATCGATACGCAGGACTTTGACTTGGGCGCTGTCGAGAGCATCAAAAAGAATCCGAACCATATCGAGATTTCAGCCTCTGAATACGCCAACCCCTTCAACAAGGGCGCTTATGTCAACAAGCTGGATTTTGTTATTCTCGCCTCGCTTGAGATCGACACCAAATTCAACTGCAATGTGGTGGTCGGCTCGGACGGCGTTATCACCGGCGCGCAAGGCGGACACCCCGACACCTCGGCCGGCGCAAAATGCACCATCGTCATTGCGCCGCTGCTTCAGGGCAGAATACCCGCCGTCTGCACCGATGTTACCACCGTTACCACGCCCGGCGAGACGGTCGACGTCGTTGTTACCGATTACGGCATCGCGATAAACCCGCTGCGAACCGACCTGCTTGAGGCGCTTAAAGATGCCAGGCTCCCGCTTAAAACGATTGGGGAGCTGCGCGATATCGCCTATAAGATTGTCGGAACGCCCGACCCCGTCAGGTTTAAAGATCGCGTCGTCGGTATAATCGAGGCGCGTGACGGCACGATAATAGATGTGGTGCGGCAGGTCGAGCCTTTGGAATAGCGACAGCTGCAAAAATGTTTTTTAGCGAAGATCATATTCGCCAAAAATAGATAGGAAAAGGAGAAAAAATCATGAAAAAGGTTATTACTCTGGTTATCACCCTGGCTATGCTCGTTATGGCGTTCGCCGGCTGCGGAAAGTCCGCTTCCAGCGCTCCCGCCCCCGCAAGCAGCGGCGCTCCCGCGGGCAGTTCTACTGCCGCTCCCGCTTGGAAATTTGAGCGCAAGGTCGAAATCATTTGCCCCTGGGGTACCGGCGGCGGCGCCGACACCACCGTCAGAACTTTTGCTACTGCGCTTGAGAAAGAGCTCGGCGTGCCTGTTGTCGTCAACAACAAAGCGGGCGCCGGCGGCGTATCCGGTGTTGAGTTTGCGAGCAAGCAGCCCGCCGACGGCTACACCTTCCTGCTCTGCACCCCCTCTCCTCTGCTGGCACAGGTAGCCGGTGCGACCGATTTTGACGTCTACGGCACCATCAATCCCCTCGTTCAGCTTGTTCATGACTGCAACGTTCTCGTTGCCGGCAAGAACGCCCCTTATAACAACTATAAAGAGCTCATGGAATACGTTGAGAAGAACCCCGGCGCCGAAAAGGCCGGCGTTATGACCATCACCGGTCTTGACAACGCTTGCCTCAAGGCGGCTTTCGGCGACAAGATTGAGCCGGTTGCCTACACCGAGGGCGCGCAGCTCAACGCTGACATCATCGGCGGTCACGTAGCAATGGGCGTTGTTGGCCCGGCTGAGGTTGCCGCAATGGTTCAGTCCGGCGACATGAAGGTTATCATGTCCTTCACTGAGAAGCAGATGACCATGCCCGGCTATGAAAACGTTGAAGCTGCCGGCGAGATCGGCGTCGAGTCCTACTTTGGCCCTGCCCGTGGTATCTTCTACATGGCTGGCACACCCGAGGCCGCGCTTGAGGCTTTTGAAGCCGCTGCTGAAAAGGCTGTCGCAAGCGACCTGTTCCAGAACTGGGCCAAGAACGAGGGTCTGGATCAGCGCGTGGGCTGGAAAAACAGAACGGACTACAAGGCTTCCTGGGAAGCTGACTACCAGCAGTTCGTTGAGATGTTCGGCAAATAAGTAATTAGGAACTGATCGTTTGGCGCCGCCGCCGGAAATCGGCGGCGGCGTTATCAACCCGATCCGGAGGGAGGCAATAGCTTGGATCTGTTATTTTCTGTTTTTCTTACTATTTTTTCGGTGTACTGCTTTTTCCTGGTAGGCGCCGAGTCGCCCGCCCCGACGCCCACCGAGCTGGGCGCAGCATTCTGGCCCCGCATTATTCTGGTAGCGATGATCGCGCTGCTGGTTGCCAATATTGTCAATTATGTTAAAGCAAATAAAATTAGCGCCGAAAGCATTCTGGGTGAAGTTAAGCTTGGTGAATTTGTTAAGAGCAAGCTTTTCATCGGCATGCTGATTGTATTCTTTATGGCGCTGATTATGCCCTACATCGGCTTTATCCCGTCCTGCCTTTTGTTCTTAGTCGCGTATGGCGTACTGCTCGGCGAAAAGAGACTGCCCCGGCTGATTCTGATTTCGCTTATCGTCACCGTCGTGCTCTATGCGCTGTTCCAGGGCCCCTTGAGCATTATGCTGCCCAGAGGCAACGGCTTCTTCCGCGAATTCGCGCTGATGTGCGAAGGCTTCCTGATGTTCTAAGAAAGGAGAGAAAGTAAGAATGTTTGAATTATTGATTAACGGCTTAAAAATTGTCTTGACACCGTCTACCTTCCTCCTTTTGTTTGCGGGAACCGTTGTCGGTGTTATCTTTGGCGCGCTGCCCGGCGTTTCGGCTTCGATGGCGGTGGCGCTGGCGCTGCCCTTTGCATATGCCATGAACCCCATTATCGCCATTGCTTTCCTCGTTGCGGTTTACTGTGCCTCCATTACGGGCGGCGGCATTACCGCCATTCTGTTTAAGATTCCCGGTACGCCTTCTTCCGCGCCGACCACCTTTGACGGTTATCCGATGGCGCAGAGGGGCGAGGCGGGCAAGGCGCTTGGCTACTCGCTGGTTGCTTCCGCCATCGGCGGCATGGTCGCCGCGTTTGCCATGGCGCTTGTCTCCCCGCAGCTTGCGGCTGTCGCGCTTAAGTTTGGCCCGTCCGAGCTGTTTGCGGTTTCGTTTCTGGGTTTGTCGGTTCTGTCCTGCTTAGACAGCGGCAATATCATTAAGACGCTGATTTCCGGTCTTTTGGGCCTTGCACTGGCCACCGTCGGCCTCGACCCTATGCTGGGCATCGCCCGCTTTACCTGGGGTAACTCGACGCTGCTTTCCGGCATTGAGATGATTCCGATTATGATCGGTCTCTTTGCCGTTACCGAGGTCTTAAAGCAGACCGGCAAGCCGAGTAAGATCGATGCCAAGGATGCCACCGGCCCCGGAGCCGGCAAGACCAAAACAGTTCTGCCTTCTCTCAAGGAGCTTTGGGATACAAGAGGCAGCATGACCCGCGCGTCGATTATCGGCACCATCGTCGGCATTCTGCCGGGTGCGGGCGCGACGCTTGCGTCCTTCCTCTCTTACGCGATTGAAAAGAAGGTTTCTAAAAAGTCCGACCAGCTGGGCACCGGTCTTCCGGACGGCATTGTCGCCTCGGAGGCCGCCAACAACGCGGCAACCGGCGGCTCGATGGTACCGCTGCTGGCGCTGGGCATCCCCGGCGGTAACGCCGCTGCCATCATGATGACCGCGCTGGTGCTCAAGGGCGTTCAGGTTGGCCCGCTGCTCGTCAGAACGCAGCCCCAGTTTTTGGCCTCGGTATTCGGCTCTATGTTCGTTACAAACATCGTCATGGTTATCGTCGCAATGATGATCGCCAAGGTGTTCGCCAAGATTCTGGCCGTGCCGTACAGCATTCTGGGCCCGGTTATTATCATGCTGGCCACCATCGGCGCTTATGCGCTCAACAATGATACCGGCAATGTCATGCTGATGGCCGGTGCAGGTATTATCGGCTATATGTTTGTTAAGCTCGGCTACAATTCCGCCGCGCTGGTTCTGGGTCTGGTGCTCGGCCAGATGTGCGAGTCGAACTTCCGCCGCGCCTTTACGCTGACCAACGGCAGCATGTGGGGTATCTTTACCAAGCCGATTACCTTTGTCATCATGACCGCTTGCTTGATCATGCTGGTTTATCCGCTTGTCAAGCCGCTGATCGTCAAGGACAAAAAAGCGAAGGCATAATTTCCTTCGTGTAATACGCAAAATTAAAAGAAGCCGACCGATTAAAGCTATCGGCGGCTTCTTTTAGATCATCGCTCAGCGGTCATACCGATTTAACAGCGCTTCACGAGACATGTTTCTTGCTTGTAAAGCGAAAATAACGGTATAGCCGGGCGGGTTCCCGATAAATATAGGTTATTTTTATCGGGAACCCGTCAAAAGTTGTAGATATGCGGTAGAATATCGGTGCAGATATCGATAAACGCTTTGGCAGCGGGTACCAGCGGCAGCGTTTTTTCATAAATGACCGCCACGCGCCATTCGGGCTGGTAGACTTCTTCAATGTTAAAATAGTCGGGCTTGTCCACGTCGCTGAAAAGGGTGATATAAGAGGACGGAATCAGCGAGACGCCGATTTTTCGTCCCACCATTTTTGCAATGGTTTGGATATTGCGTGTCTGGAATTTAATTTTGGGTGAAAAGTCCGCCAGCTTGCAGATGCGGTCGGTTTCCTTGCGCGCATGCTGCGTGGGATGGTTGACGATGAAATTACGCTCTCTGATGAGCCGGATATCCAGATAGGGTAGCGTGACCCCATCTTTATAATAAGCCATCGTCGAAAGTGCGTCATCGGGTGGCAGCGCGATAAAAAACCGCTCCTGACCTATCGGAATCGCCTGTATCGAGGGAGATTGCACCGGCAGATGGACGACCCCGATATCGATGATCCCTTTGGAGATTTCGTTTTCAATTTCGGTCGAGGTACCCTCGATGATGGTCAGCTCAATGTTGGGAAAACGCTTTTCAAATTCCGACACGATGCAGGGCAGAACGCAGGCGCCCAAAAAAAAGTTGCTGCCGATGATCAGCTTACCGCGATTTTCGGTATTGACAGCCGAAAGCGATATCTCAAGCTGGTGGTACATGTCGATCAGCTTTTTAGCGCTTTCCATATATATTTCGCCGGCGACGGTGGGCTTTATGCCGTTTCTGGTGCGCTTAAAAAGCTGCGAGCCTACCTCGCTCTCGATATTCTGAATAACACGCGTCAGCGTCGGCTGCGTCATATACAGCCGTTCCGCAGCCTTTGAGATCGATTGGTTTTCATAAACCGAAACAAATACCTTTAATTCTCGTAATGTCATAATAGCTCCCCTCAATATTACACAGACGTGGCCGACATATGATGGAGACATTATAACTATATTCAAATTCTTGCAAAAAGTCAAATGCCCGGGGTTATGCAGCCTTTAAAAGGGTAAATCGATTGAAGGCGCAGGTTTTTTATCCTGCAAGCGGGCTGCCGGCAGCGGGCTTGTCACCCGTCTACCTCAGGGCTGCGGCGGACAAATATTTGCCGCCGGAGCATTAGATTTTTAGCAGTATATCGATATGAAAGAAAGGGTGAGCGCGCTGAACTTCTTATTAACCTTGCTTGTGGCTGCGTTGGCGGGCTGGGTATTTTTTAAAATACATATTCCGGGCGGCGTCATGGTGGGCGCAATTGCAGGCATAGTACTATTCAATTTTACGTACGGCAAAGCCTTTATGCCGGCTGAGGCAAAGGTCGCCGCACAGATTGTATCAGGCGCCTTTATCGGCGTGGGTGTCAGCAGGGAGGAGATCAGGCAGTTTCGGCGGCTGTTAAAGCCGCTGGTCCTCTTAAGCGTCTGTATGCTGGCGCTTAACCTGACGCTGGGCGCGGCCATGCATCTGGCGTCCGACCTTGATCTGATTACGGCTATGTTCTGCGCCGTTCCGGGCGGCATGTCCAACATACCGATTATTGCAGCCGAGATGGGCGCGGACAGCGCCAAGGTAGCCGTTATGCAGTTCATACGGCTGTGCGCAGGAATCGGACTGTTCCCGTCGGTGATTAAAATTTTTGTAAAGCAGGAAGAGAAGGTCTGCAAGCCCGCGAGCGATGCGCCCAAAACGCCCTATTCCCATTACGGCTTTATGGTAGCGGCCGCAGCGGCGGCGGTGGGCGGGCTGATAGGAGAGCTCTCAAATATTCCCGCGGGTGCGCTGCTGCTTTCGCTGCTTGCAACCATTGCCGCAAAGCAGATGGTTCCCGCTTGCGTGCTGCCGGGCTGGATTAAGCGTCTGGCGCAGGTACTCGCGGGCGCTTATATCGGCACCGGCATCGGCCCGCAGGATATCGCGCAGATGAAAGGCCTGCTGTTGCCGGCTGTTATCATGCTTGGGTCGTATATGGTGGCCTGCGTTGTGATTGCCCGTCTGCTCAGCCGGCACACAACGCTGACAACCAGCGAGGGCATGCTGGCTGCAACGCCGGCGGGGGCGTCGGATATGGCGCTTATCTCAGCGGATATCGGCATTTCCTCGCCCGACGTCATTATTTTGCAGATCGGCCGCATGCTGTCGGCGGTATTGATTTTTCCATATGTGATCCGCCTTGTCGTCGGCCTGTTTTAGAATGTGTCAAAAAAGTTTCAGGCTGAAACAGCCGCGGGACGACTATGATGCCGTGACGCTGCGCAGCGGCCTGCCGCCGCTCATGTGCGCTGATGCCATTTACTTGGCGCCCATGGTGCGACATGTAATTCCCCAGATAAACAACGGACAGACCAACGCTGCAAAGCATAATAAAAACAGAACCTTTGAGGAGGCTAAATTATGGCGGACTGGCAGCCTGTACAATATTTAAAATACAGGAACGAGAGAACGCAGCCCTCGATCGATTTGGTCAACCGGATCAACCTCATCGAGCCGCAACGGATTATCGACATCGGTTGCGGGCCCGGTAACAGTACGATGATTCTTAAGGACCGCTGGCCCAACGCGGCCATCTACGGGCTGGATAATTCAGAAAATATGATTGCGAGGGCCAGAAATGAATACCCCGGCATCCACTGGCTGCAAATGAGTGCCGGGGACGACTTGTCCGCATTGGGCAAATTTGACCTAGTGTTTACCAACGCGGCCCTGCAGTGGATGCCGGCGCACGAAGCGTTGATACCCAGCCTGTATGGTATGCTCAATGAAGGCGGTGTTCTTGCGGCACAGGTGCCCTGTGTCAGGCATTTGCCGGTCTATGCCAATATACAAAGCCTGATTAGCTCCGGCAAATGGGCGCATTATTTTGAGTATCCGCCCGTCTACCCCAAGCACTACCCTTATGCGCATTATTACAATATCCTTTGCGGGCTGACCGATAAAATAGAGGTCTGGCAAACCGATTATATCCACATTCTGCCCGATCATGACGGTATTGTAGAGTGGTACAAGGGCACCGGATTGCGCCCGTTTTTAAATATGCTGCCGGACGAAAGGCTCCGGTCTGATTTTTGTAACGATTACCGGCGGCTTATTTGCGAGACATACCCCATGGAGAAGGACGGCAGGGTGCTATTGCCCT
>JAEWMM010000237.1 GCA_023457175.1 Bacillota bacterium
GGTAGAAGGTGCGCATCCACTTTAAAAGCGTGGCGCGGTCATAAGCGCCGCCAAAGGCCGCCTCAGCCAGCCGCAGCACCTTTTGCGGCGAAAAGCCCCAGCGCACCGAGTAGTAAAGGAAAAAATCGTGCAGTTCGTAAGGGCCGACAATGCCCTCGGTCTTCTGCGAGATTTCGCCGTTTTCGGCGGGCAGCAACTCGGGCGAGACGGGGGTGTCGAGCACGTCGAGCAGCACATGGCGCAGCGCTTCGTCAGCGGTGAGATCGGCCTCATACCGCACAAGGTGCCGGATGAGCGTTTTGGGAATCGAGGCGTTGACGCCGTACATCGACATGTGGTCGCCGTTATAG
The DNA here is from genome assembly GCA_023457175.1 of Bacillota bacterium. Classification (GTDB taxonomy): domain Bacteria; phylum Bacillota; class Clostridia; order Oscillospirales; family Ruminococcaceae; genus Yanshouia. The sequence goes on from JAEWMM010000237.1 coordinate 351, forward strand.
GTGGCCCAGCCGAGCGCCAGCTCCGAGAGGTCGCCGGTGCCGACGACGATGCCCTCGGTCTGGTTGGCAATATCCATCAGAATCTGGGTGCGCTCTCTGGCCTGAGAATTTTCAAAAACCACGTCAAGCGCTTTGGGGTCGTGGCCAAGGTCTTCAAAGTGCACCTCCACGGCTCTGGCGATGTCGATGGTGCGCAGCTGCGCGCCGACCTTTTCGGCCAGCAGCTCGGCGTTGCCCTTTGTGCGGGCGGTTGTGCCAAAGCAGGGCATGGTTACGGCGACAATGTCGGTTGCGGGGCGGTCAAGCAGCCGCATGGCGCGGGCGCACACCAGCAGCGCCAGCGTGGAATCGAGTCCGCCCGAAAGGCCCAGCACCGCCGTTTTAGCGCCCGAATGCAGCAGCCGTTTGCGCAGGCCGTGCGCCTGAATCGCCAGAATATCCTCGCAGCGCTCGGCGCGTTCGGCCGAAGAGGCGGGCACAAAGGGCAGCGGCGCGATATAGCGGGTGAGCGTCGTTTCGGTTATGGTGACCGAAAAGGGAATACGCTGATAATCCGCATCGTTGGCGGCGGGGTAGGTGCTCATACGGCGGCGTTCGCCGACCAGACGCTGGACATCCAGCTCGGTGTAGATGGTGTCGTTTGAAAAGAGCGGCGCTTCGGCCAGCATGGCGCCGTTTTCGGCGATCATCGAGTGGCCCGCGAACACCATGTCGGTCGTTGATTCACCGTTGCCAGCGTCGGCATAGAGATAGCCGCAGAGCAAGCGGGCCGAGATGCTTTGCAGCATCCGGCGGCGGTAATCGGCCTTGCCGACAATTTCGTCGCTGGCCGACAGGTTGGCGACCACCGTCGCGCCCGCCAGCGCGTGAGAGACGCAGGGCGGCTGCGGCACCCAGAGATCCTCGCAGATCTCGACGGCCAGCACCCACTCGGGCAGTTCCTCGCAGCAGAACAGCAGGCACTGCCCGAACGGCGCGGTCTGGCCGCATAATGTGACGCTGCCGATGCCGTCAAAAGCCGGGGTGAAATTGCGCCGCTCGTAAAATTCGCCGTAGTTTGGCAGATGCGCTTTGGGAACAACGCCCAGCAGCTTGCCGTTTTGCAGCACGACGGCGCAGTTGTAGAGCTTATTGAAGGCCGAGACCGGCAGGCCGGCGACAATGACCATCTCAAACCCGACCGAGGCCCTGAGCAGCGTACGCAGGCCCTTTTGCGCCCCCTCAAGCAGCACCCGCTGCGAAAACAGGTCGCCGCAGGTATAACCGGTCAGCGAAAGCTCCGGAAATACCAGCAGCCGCACCCTTTTGGCGACGGCGTCCCTGATAACCTCCGCCATTTTTCCGGCGTTGAAGGCGCAGTCGGCCACCCTCAGCTCAGGAGAAGCGCAGGCCACGCGAATAAAGCCGTTTTTCATATTAAAACACCTCCGTGCAAAATTTTACAATTGCATCTATTTTACGCGCAAACGGGCCGATTGTCAAAGGTTTGGCGCCGGATGCGGCTATCCGGAAAAATCGCGATATCTTTGCAGCTTTTTTGCCGTTTGACTGCGTTGCTCTTCTTTCCGGACGACAAAAAACGCGCAAAGCGATTCGCGCCTTCTATCAGGTTCAGTATTACATATTTTTGGACAGCCCCGAATAAACATAAACAAACCGGAAGGACAAGAAGGGAGATTTTTTCATGGGGCACGAGCGGGATGAAATGGCGGGACTTTCCACACGGGAAGCGCAGCGGCGGCTGCTGGAAAATGGTGAAAACCGGTTGGATACCGGCAAAAAGCATTCGGCGTTAAAAATTTTTGCGGGGCAATTCCGCGACCTGATGGTGATTATACTGCTGGTTGCCACGGCGGTTTCGGCAGCTCTGGGCGAGCTGCACGAGGCGGTCGCCATTGTGGTGATTGTGCTGATAAACGCGCTGCTGGGCTTTTTCCAGGAGCTGCGCTGCGAACAGACGCTCGAAGCGCTGGCCAAGCTTTCGGCTCCGTTGGCCCGCGTGCGGCGCGACGGACAGGAGATTGAAATTCCGGCGTCCAAGGTGGTGCAGGGCGACCTGCTGTTGCTCTCGGCGGGGGACTGCGTCGCCGCCGACGCGGTGGTGCGCACACAGAATGCGCTGGCCTGCGACGAGGCGCTGCTGACCGGAGAATCGGAGGCCTGCGTCAAACGGGCGGTCACCGGCAAAGAAGCGGACGTGCGCGCCGCGCATGACGCGATGGTGTTCATGGGAACCCATGTGGTGGCCGGCCGCGCCGAGGCGCAGGTATCGGCCACCGGTATGGCGACCGAGATGGGGGCCATCGCCGGCATGCTCAGCGATATTGAGGAGGAACAGACGCCGCTGCAAAAACGGCTGGACCAGGTGGGGCGGACCATTGGCGCGGGCTGCCTTGTCATCTGCCTTTTGGTGGCGGCGGCGGGGGTGTGGCGCGGAGAGGCGCCCTTAAACATGCTGATAACCGGCATCAGCCTTGCGGTGGCGGCGGTGCCCGAGGGGCTGCCCGCCATCGTGACCATCTCGCTGGCGCTGGCTGTCCGCCGCATCCTGCGCCGCAACGCATTGATCAAGCATCTGCACGCGGTGGAAACGCTGGGGTGCGCCACGGTCATTTGTTCGGACAAAACCGGAACGCTGACACAAAACCGCATGACGGTGCAAAAGCTGGTAACCATATCGGGCGAGCATGCGCCCGGACAGGTCAGATCGCTGCTGCTGCGCCACCCGGAGCTTAAATCTCTGCTGGAGACGGCGGCCTATTGCAACGACGCGAGAACGCAGCCCAAAAAGCGCGGCTTCTGGGGCCGTGAGGAGCCGGACAGCCTGACCTTTTCGGGCGATCCGACCGAGACGGCGCTGCTTAAAACAGCGCTTGAGGCCGGCGTGCGCCCTGCGGATTTTTTCAGGCGCGGCGAGCTGGCCTTTGACTCGACCCGAAAGCGCATGACCGTCTGGGGCGGCTGCGCCGACGGGGAAAGCCGCATTTATATGAAGGGCGCGCCCGAACTGGTGCTCTCGCGCTGCACCCGCATTGCCACCGCGCAGGGCAGCGCGCCGCTGACCACAGAGCTGCGGCGCAAAATAACGGCGGATAATGCCCGGCTTGCGGGCGACGCGCTGCGGGTGATGGGCTTTGCGTTTCGCGAGCAGGGGCAAAGCGGCGAAGCGCCCGAAAATAACCTCGTGTTCGCGGGGCTCATAGGGCTCTTTGACCCGCCCCGCCCCGAAGCGGCGGCGGCGGTGGCGGCCTGTCGCACGGCGCAGATTCGCGTTGTAATGATTACCGGCGACCATGCCGTGACCGCCAAAGCCGTCGCCCGGCAGCTGGGCATTCTCAAAGGCGACGGCAAGGGCGCGGGCGACGTCATCACCGGCGATCTGCTCGACGCCATGACCGACATCCAGTTGCAGGAGCGTTGCAAAACCGCGACGGTGTTCGCGCGCGTCAGCCCCGCGCATAAGCTGCGCATTGTGCGCGCTATGAAGGCAAACGGCGAGATTGTGGCGATGACCGGCGACGGCGTCAACGACGCGCCCGCCGTCAAGGAATCGAGCATCGGCGTCGCAATGGGCGAGGGCGGTACCGACGTGACCCGCGAGGCCGCCGACGTCATTCTGCTCGACGACAATTTTGCAACGCTGGTGGCGGCTGTCGATGAGGGGCGCACCATTTATCAGAACATCCGCCGCTTTTTGCGCTATCTGCTCTCCTGCAATGCGGGCGAGGTGTTTACGATGTTTGTCGGTATGCTTATGGGCATGCCGGTTATTCTCACGCCGATTCAACTGCTGCTCGTCAACCTCGTACCCGACGGACTGCCCGCCATCGCGCTGGGGCTTGAGCCCTCCGACCCGCAGGTGATGCGCCAGCCGCCGCGCAAGGCGGAGGATTCGATCTTCTCCGGCGGGCTGCTGGGCAAAATTCTGTTCAGGGGTGTGCTGATCGGCCTAACGACGCTCGGCGTCTTCTCACTGACGGTCGGCGGCGGGGCCGACCTTAAAACAGCGCGGACGGCGGCGCTGTGCACGCTGACCATGACGCAGTTGTTCCATGTGTTTGAGTGCCGCAGCGAGACAAAGGGGCTTTTGCAGATCAACCCCTTTACCAATCCGCTGCTGCTGGCGGCGGCGCTGACTTCGATGGTCTGTGTATTCGGCGCGGTGTATCATCCGGTGGTTTCGTCGGTATTCCTCACAACGGCGCTGACCGCCGCGCAGATGAAGACGGTGCTGCTGTGCAGCCTGGCTGCACCGGCCATATCGTCAATCGTGCTGCTGCTTTCTAAAAAGCGGCCGCGCCGAGATCATCCGACGGGGCAAGGGGCATTTGACGGCAAAAAAAGCCTCCCGCCGCAGCGAGAGGCCCTGACCGAGCAGTATACCGGCTAAAGGATCAAAGGCCAGTTGTCCGCACAATACCGCTAATCCAAAGCTAAAAACATGACGTCTGTGCAGTCAATTTTATGTCTGGCTGCGTTATCCTGTTTGCGGGCACAAAATTGCCTGTACCTGTCCAATCGCGTTTTTGATACTGGATTAGTTAGTATAAAACGCACCGCTGAACCGATGCGCGATGTTCCTTGAAATATCCGCAAACGCCCATTAACGGCAGTTTTTTAAGCGGCGCTATTTTTCAGCGGGCCTGCCGCAATTGCGGCAAAAGCGGTCGTTCGCGCTCAACAGCGCGGCGCAGTGCGGGCAGGCCGGCCGGTAGTTGTTCTGCAAAAGATGCAGCGCCGTCGGCTGCGCATGCGCCGTACCGTTTTGCTCGGCGTCCTTTCCGATGCTGTCGCGCACCTCAAAGATGCTGGCGCATTTGGGGCAGGTGGCAAAATAAGACGAGTGGAATTTAAAGAGCGGGATAAAAAAGGCGTGAAAATACTGATATTTTCTTGCCAGGTGGAACGGCTCTTCGCTGCCGCAGCAGGGGCAGCGGCCGGCCTGTACATAGCCCGCCGGACTCACTTTAAAATTTGTGCCGAACAATCCGATGAAAAACATGAATCACGCGCCTCCTTGCGTTCTCTAGTATACCATGCGCGCAAGCGAATGGTATAATTGCGCATCAACAGGTGGCAAGCCGCGTTGGGCGGCGCGCCGTGCGCATATTACCATCATAATACCGGCAGTCGTTTTGGTCAAGAAAAAGCCGATTTTACAGGCAGTAATCTGGCAATTTTATTACACTATTATTTCGTAAAAACAAGATGGAAATTGCCAGAATCAAAAATAATATGGCGTAAATACCACGGCATGTAAACGGTTGAGGAAGATAGCGCTGCCTTTAGCAAAATTTTCCGAGCCGTTTTACCACGAAATGCTGGAAAGCGCCCTTGGTTTGACTTGACCCGATTGGCGATAAGCGGTAAAATAAAGTGCTATATGGTGTATTGTGAGGTAAAAGGATGAAACGCAGTGTCAATAAATTTACCGCCCTTCTACTGGCCGCCGCCCTTGCTTTAACGGCGCTGGCCGGATGCGGCGGCGGGGTTGTTTCGAGCACGGGTCAGATTGAACCGCCGCAAAGCAGCAGCGCGTCGAGCGCGCCTGCATATCCCGCAGAGTTCCCGCCGGCCGATCAGCCGCTGCCTGCCAAAGAGGCGGAGGCATCCTCTCAGGCGCCGGCGGAATCTGAGCCCCAGTCCGAGGCTTCGCCGCCTGCTTCCAGCGCTGCGCCAGCGCCGCAGTCGCAGCCCCCGGCCTCAAGCAGCCAGCCGCCCGCATCCAGCAGCGCGGCGCCGCAGTCGCAGCCCGCTTCGAGCGCGCCCGAGCCCGACATCGGGCAGCCGGCCTACGCGCCGGCCCGAAGCAATGTCGACGAGGTGCGCGGCATTTGGATATCCTACCTCGATTTTTATTCGCTGGCCAGAGACCAGAACCGGGCCAGCTTTGCTTCGAACATCAACAATGCCTTTAAAACGATTGCGGACTACGGCCTGAATACGGTTTATGTTCAGGTACGCCCGTTTGGCGACGCAATGTATGCCTCCGACATCTTTCCGTGGAGCTACGTGCTGACCGGCACCGAGGGCGGCGGCCCCGGCTACGATCCGCTGGAGATTATGATTTCGGCCGCCAAAAAGTACGGACTGCGCATTGAGGCGTGGATAAACCCCTACCGCGTACTGGCTATCGGCAGCACGCGCCAGCTCTCCTCCTCAAACCCGGCGGTGCAGGCCATCCGGCAGGGCAAGGACACGGCGATCTCCTACAGCGGCGGCATTTTCTATAATCCGGCCAGCAAGACGGCGCGCGCGCTCATCACACAGGGCGTTGTGGAGCTGGTGGAAAACTATGACATCGACGGTATTCACTTTGATGACTATTTCTACCCGACGACCGACGAGGCGTTTGACGCGGCTTATTACCGCGATTACCGCTCGGCGGGCGGGTCGCTCTCTCAGGCCGACTGGCGGCGCGAGAATGTCAATACGCTGGTGCGGCAGGTCTATGCCGCGGTGAAGGCGGCCGATTCTTCGGTGCTGTTCGGCATCAGCCCGCAGGCGCGCATGGACAACAACTACAACGGCCAGTTTGCCGACGTTGAGAAGTGGCTGTCGGGCAGCGGCTATGTCGATTATATCTGCCCGCAGATCTATTACGGCTTTGACAACGACTCGGCGCCCTACAGCAGCACACTGGCG
>JAEWMM010000238.1 GCA_023457175.1 Bacillota bacterium
CTCCTGAGACATGCCGCAGCCGTCGTCGGCCACAGTGAGCACCAGATCCGAGACAATGCGCTGCGCTTCCACAAGAATATGGCCGCCCACGCAGTGCTCAAAGCCGTGGATAATCGCATTTTCTACCAGCGGCTGCAGCAAAAGCTTCGGAACCTGGATGGCTCTCAAATCCTCGTCGACACGGACTTCAAATTCAAATTTATCTTTAAACCGTATTTTTTGAATTTCGACATATCGCTCAAGCAGGTCTAGCTCCTCGTCAAGCGTCACAAACTCCTTGCCCGATATGCTCTGACGCAGCACGTCGGCAAGGTCGGTCGCAATGGTGGCAATCTCAGGAATCGCGTTGATCTTGCCCATCCACTTGATTGTGTCGAGCGTATTGTATAAAAAGTGCGGGTTTAACTGCGCCTGCATCATCCTGATGCGCGTGTCGTTAAGCTGCTTCTGGCGGTCGAGCGACTCCTCAAGGTGCCGCTTAAGCCGCTTGACCATATGGTTGAAACGGCCCGCCAGCTGCCCCAGCTCATCGGTGCGGTCATTTTGGACGCGGACGTCGAGATTGCCGTTCTCGACCTGAGACATGGCGTCGTTAAGCGCCTTGACCGGCTTAAAAAACTGCTCGCTCATATGTAAGGCAAACGCAACGCACATAAAAATGGACAGCGCCATCATGACGCCGGCAATGAAAAACAGGCTGTTGAGCGTTTTGCCCACAAGCGGCTTAAGCTGCTGTATCAGAATAAAAAAACCCGACCGCTCATTCTGCCTGACCTGATAGATATAATCGTTGCTGGGGTCAGAAAGCGCCATGCCCTCTAAAACCTGCCGCCGCAATAGCGGCAGCATCTGCTCGCCCAAGGCGCTCTGAGAGCTGTAGACCGGCTGCCAAAGGCTGTCGACAATGGCGATATTGCCTGTCTGGACGTATTTGCCGCTGAGAAGCCGCTCAAAATTCCGGCTGCGCATCGACATGACGACATAGCCCAACAGGTCATCGTCGGTTTTTATCGCCGCGGCCGCGCGCAGACGCTCCCGCTGGTCGTTGGGGCTGGTGGCATAGACGCTTCGGTACACAATGCTGCCCTGCGCCCCGGCGGCGTGAAGAATGCCCCAGTCGGTCGGCAGAAGGGCGCTGACCGAGCCGACGGCGGTGGAATACAGCAGCGCCCCCTCGGCGCTGTAGACTGAAAAATCGGCGTCGCTGCGCAGCTGGGCGCTGGTGGCATACAGCACGCCGTAAATATCCTGCGGCGTAACGTTGGCGCTGCCTTCAAGCGCGCTTACCACAAGCGGGTTTTCTCCGAGTCCGGTCATCACCCGCTCACAGGCGTTAAAAAGCCTGTCGGTGTCCTCGGCAATGGCGGCTATCTGCAACGCGGCGGAGTCCTGCGCGTCGCCGATTAAGGCAATTTTAAAGACGCTGAGCATCAAAAAGGTGCACGCAAACAACGGAATAATGCCGATGAGCAGAAAGCCGTACAGCAGCTTGGTGCGAAAGGAGGCGTTTAGAAGCTTTTTCATTTTGGCGTCTCCTTAAAAAGCGCCGCCCACTGCTGGCTGAATTCCTCTTTCTGCCCGCTGGCCCAGCCAATGTCGTAATCGATGACCTTGATACTGTCCGCCGCTACCAGGTTATCCCGCGCTTTGACGTCGGTGCGGACCGAGCGGCGAAAATGCCGGTCGGCGATCATCTGCTGAACCTCGCGGCTGCTGACAAAATCTAAGAACAGGCGGGCATTCTCGGTATGCGGCGCGTTTTTGATAATGGCGCTGCCGTCCGGCACGGCGCTGGTGCCCTCTTCGGGGTATATAATGGCGATATCCGCCCCCTCGGCCATGCGCTTGAGGGCTATCTCCTCCAGCGTCACACCGAGATACAGGCTGCCGTTTGCGACCAATTCGACAACGTCCCCCGACCGGGGCAGCAGCCTGCTTTTCAGGTTGTCGGCAAAGCGCGCCGCAACGGCCGGGTCGTCCCTGCCCAGACATTGGATCATGGTCATGACCGCCGTATAGCTTGAGCCGGACGTATTGGGGTCGGCAAAGGCGATCTTGCCCTGCCATTTTTCGAGCAGGAGGTCGCGCCAGCCGGTCACCTCGTTTTGCGCCACCAGCTTTTTGTTGTAGATAATGACCATCGGAAGCACCGAGAAGGGGGTCCACAGATGGTTCTCCGGAATCAGGCCGGCCTTAATCCGGGACGCCTGACCGCATGCATAGGGCTCAAAGCAGTCGGAACAGGCCATCAGGCTCTCGATGCCGCCGCCGAACATCAGGTCGGCGACCGGCGCGTCCTTTTCCGATTCAATTCGTTCGAGCATTTCGCTGGTGCCGCCGTCGACCACCTGTACCCATATGCCGGTGCGCTCTTCAAACTCCTTGATGATGGGACCGTAAATCTCCTGCTTGTGCGAAGTGTAGACCACCAGACGCGACGCCTCGCCGGGAGAAAACGCATATTCCACAGCGCTTTTTGAGCCACAGGAGCCAAGCAGTACGGTTGCCGTCAAAAACAATGCCAGTATTTTGTTTTGCATCGCATACTCCCTGAAAGCGTTATCGGGTTTATATTTTCCGTTTAAAAATCGTAAAACAAAAAAGTAAATTTAAACAAACCGATCTGTGTTTCTGATTTCTATTTTAGCACAATTTTATTTAAAGCAGAAGCTCTAAAACCGCGCCAGACAGGCCGGCAGGTCCGCAAAATGCGCCAGTGAGGCATCGGCAAGCCCGCAGGCTATGGCGTCACCGACCGCCACCGCAATAAAGCCGCCGGCCTTGGCAGCCGTTATGCCCGCCTGCGCGTCCTCGACAACGGCCGTCTCGCCGGGCGATACCCCTAAAAGCGCCGCCGCCTTTAAAAACACCTCCGGGTCGGGCTTTGCGCGGGTAATCATCGTACCGTCCGCCACGGCGTCAAAGCAAGCGCCCAGCCCCGTCCGTTCCAGAATAAAGCGGGCGTTTTGACTGCTGCTGCCCACGCCGAGCCGCAGCCCCTGCCGCCTGAGCGTTTTGAGCGTACGCAAAACCGCCGGCGCGACATCCGCCGGCGTCATGCACGCAATCAGCGCCTTGTAGGCGTCGTTTTTTTGTGCCGCCAGCCGGTTTTTCTCCTCGGAGGAATAGGGGCGGTTTGCGCTTTTTAAAATTTCTCCGAGGCTGTCCATGCGCGAGAGTCCGCGCAGCCGCCGGTTAAATTCCTCATCAAACGGGACGCTCAATTCACCGGCCAGCGCTTTCCATGCCAGATAATGAAACCGGTCGGTATGCACGAGCACGCCGTCAAGATCAAAAATAACTGCCTTTATCATTGCCTGCTCCATTCTATATAAGCCGATTAACGTCAAAACCGCCCGGTCTTGACGGCCTGTTTTCCGCAATACAAGGGCGCTTTTGAGGCCAATCGACTATAATAGGTCCAAGGACGGACAGGGCTGCCGAAGTTAAACCGCGGCAGTCCTGTCTGTCTGCTATATCATTTTGAGGGAACCTGACGCAATCATCCTGCCGTTTTTTCGGCTGAACAAAACAATAGCATTACCGCCAAAGTCCAGCTTAACCTTTTGGCCAATCTGATAGAGCACGCCGCCGAACACCACGCCGGTCAGCAGGAATTCACCCGCCTTAATTTTAACGGTGGTTTCCATGCCGGTGGGCATCGCGCTGTATATTTCGCCCTCGATGGCGCCGTTTTCACTCAGGTGAATGAACTCCGGCCGTACGCCGATGACAAAGTCGTCGTCTCCGGGCAGATCGTCGTCCTCAAGCGTCTCATTTTCGCTGACCTTTGCGATGTGATATTTAAAGGCCGTATCCTTGTTGCCTTTTTCAACGTTCTTTTTGTCCCCCTGCTTTTGCCGCTCCGCCTCCTGCCGCTCGTACTCCTGCCGGTCGGCGTTTTGACGCCACGCCTCAAGGTCAAGCGCCTGAGCCGGTACAAAGGACGCCGCGATGCCGTCAAAAAAGGTCATTGCAATTGAGCCGTCGTTTTGCTGGCTGCCCTGCGCTTCGATAAAGTTGATGGCGGGGTTGCCGACAAAATCGGCAACGAACAGATTGTTGGGCTTGTTGTAGACGTCCAGCGGCGCGTCGTACTGCTGCAAAACGCCGTTGTCGATCAGGCAGATTTTTGTGGCGAGGGTCATCGCCTCCATCTGGTCGTGCGTGACATAGATAAAGGTGCTGCCGGTATCGATATGCAGTCTTTGCAGCTCGGAGCGCATCTCAAGGCGCAGCTTGGCGTCTAAATTTGAAAGCGGCTCGTCCATGAAGAGCACGGCCGGCTCGGGCGCCAGCGTGCGGGCAATGGCGACGCGCTGCTGCTGGCCGCCCGAAAGCTCGCTGGGGTAGCGGTCCATAAACATGCCGATTTTGACAATGCGCGAGACGCGGCGCACGATGAGGTCAATTTCCTCATCGGTCAGCTTTCTGACCTGCTTGAGCACCTGCCCGTTTTGGGTCAGCTCAAATTTGCCGTTGAGCGCAATACCCTCGGTGCTGTATTTTTTTCCGGCGTTCTCAATCTGCGTCTCCAGCTCCATAATACGCGCCTTTGCGAGCACGTCGGGGTTAAGCGCTTCATTAAGCTTATAGCCGAGCAGCGTTTTGGCTGTGTAGATGGATATTTCATAGCTGTCGATCAGCTTGACCAGCGCGCGGGCGGGGTCTATTTTGCCTTTTTTGTCCTTGCATTCGTTGACGGTTCTGACAACGTCGGCCGGCTTTTTGAGAATCCGGATCAGCGCATTGGCCTTGCGGGATTCAAAATCGATTCTGGCCATCTCCTCCTTGATGTTGCTCAAGCCAAACGAGATGTTCTGGTAGACGGTCATATTCGGCCACAGCGCATAGTTCTGGAACAGAAAGCCCACGCGCCGTTTATTCGGCGGGACGTTAATGCCCAATTCGCTGTCGAACACCGTAACGCCGCCGATGGTAATTTTACCGCTGGTCGGCGTTTCCAGCCCCGCAATCATACGCAGGGTGGTCGTCTTGCCGCAGCCCGAGGGTCCCAGCAGCGTGACAAACGCGTTGTCCTCAATCGTCAGGTTGAGGTTATCGACGGCATAAAATTTATCCCATCTTTTTGTAATATTGC
>JAEWMM010000239.1 GCA_023457175.1 Bacillota bacterium
GTAGGGGATGACGTTATCCACCATTTCGGGCCAGCGATCAAAGGTTTTGCCGGCGCCTGAGATCGCCTGATAGGTCAGACCAACACATTCTCAATGCCAAACGCGCGCAGGGGATAGAGGGCCGGCACGTAGGACTGAAGCGAGCAATTGGATTTGACTGAGATAAAGCCGCGCTTGGTGCCAAGCCGCTTTCTCTGCGATTCGATAACCGCCATGTGCTCTGGGTTAATTTCCGGCACGATCATCGGAACATCGGGCGTCCAGCGGTGCGCGGAGTTATTGGAAATAACAGGGCATTCGGCCTTGGCATAGCGTTCCTCAAGCGCCTTGATCTCTTCCTTTTTCATGTCGACGGCGCAAAAGACAAAGTCGACGAGCGAAACGATCTTTTCAATCTCTGTTTCGGCATCCATGACGACCATATCCTTGCAATATGTCGGCATCGGCAGCGTGAGTGACCAGCGATCTCCGACGGCTTCAGCATATTTTTTGCCCGCAGAACGTGCAGAAGCTGCAACCGCCGTCACCTTAAACCACGGATGGTTATCCAAAAGCGTCAAAAAACGCTGGCCCACCATACCTGTTGCACCAATTACGCCTACATTGTATTGCTTCATGATAAAAGCACCTCCATAATGTTCCTTTTGAGCTTTCTTCGCCATATAAACAAAAATACCGGTTGAAAACCGGCATCCACTGCAATATAATAGGGATATTGACGCTTAAAACATACACTGCGCCGCAATGCATGCTCAAAAGTCGATAGCCCTTCACCATTATGCAGTGGTGACAGTTGCACGCCTGTTTGGCGTACCCCCAGGATCAACGGCTGCCGTACCGTTTCCTTCGGCGTTGTTCCCTTTCATAACGGCTCAAACGATCTGGCGATCTTGCCGAAGTATTACTGATGAAAAACGCGCCTCTATCTTTATTAACCATTATAGTAGCATCCATCATTTAAATTGTCAAATCTTTTTTAAATATATTTGTTAGGAGAACCTATGCTAAAATCCGATTTCTATTTTGACCTGCCAAAGGAGCTGATTGCTCAAACGCCGATCGAACCGCGCAACGCCTCACGGCTGCTGACACTCGACCGCAAAAGCGGAAGGATCGGGCACCGGATGTTCACCGATCTTTACACGCTGCTTCGCCCCGGCGATCTGCTGGTTTTAAACGACTCGCGCGTTTTGCCGGCGCGGATTATCGGCGTTTCTGAAAGAACCGGCAGCCCGATGGAATTCCTGCTGCTTGAGCAAAAGCGTCAGGATGAGTGGGAGGTGCTGGTGCGGCCCGGTAAGCGCGCCAAGCCGGGCGCGATCTTCAGTTTTGGCGATGGAAAGCTTCGCGCCGAGGTGCTGGAAATTCTGGAAGGCGGCAACCGCCTTGTGCGATTTTCTTACGATAGCGGCAGCTTTTATACCAGTCTGGAGCAGGTCGGGCAGATGCCGCTGCCGCCGTATATCACCGAAAAGCTAGAGGATCCCGAGCGGTATCAGACCGTCTATTCCAAAGAACTAGGCTCCGCCGCAGCCCCGACCGCCGGGCTGCATTTTACTGAGCAGATGCTTGATAACCTGCGCGCCAGGGGCGTTAAAACCGCCTTTGTGACGCTGCACGTGGGGTTAGGCACCTTCAGGCCGGTCAAAGAGGATGATATCGGCGACCATAAGATGCACTCGGAACATATTTTTCTGCCGCAGCAAACGGCGGATATGATCAACGAAACAAAACAAAACGGCGGGCGGGTCATCGCCGTGGGCACCACCAGCTGCCGCACGCTTGAGGCGGTGGGGCAAATGGGTCTGCCCTTAAAAGCCTATGAGGGCTATACCGAAATATTCCTCTATCCCGGCAAGGAATTCACCGTCATTAACGGGCTGATCACCAATTTCCATCTGCCGGAGAGCACGCTGATCATGCTGGTGTCGGCATTTGCGGGCCGCGAACAGGTACTGGCTGCCTACAAAGAGGCCGTCGCGCAAAAGTATCGGTTCTTTTCTTTTGGGGATGCCTGCTTCATCGCCGACATTGATTAAATAGGGGGACATTATGTATCATTTATTAAAGCAAGAGGGCCATGCCCGCCGCGCTGAATTTACAACGGTGGACGGAACGTTTCAAACCCCCGCGTTTATGAACGTGGCAACCGCCGCCGCCATTAAGGGCGGCATTTCGGCGCACGACCTCGTCGACTTAAAGTGCCAGATTATGCTGTGCAACACCTACCATCTGCATGTGCGGCCGGGCGATACTATTGTGCGCGATCAGGGCGGCCTTAAGGGCTTTACGCGTTGGAGCGGCCCGACGCTGACCGATTCCGGCGGCTTTCAGGTGTTTTCGCTGGCATCCTTGCGTACCATTAAGGAGGAGGGCGTGACGTTTCAGTCCCATGTGGACGGCAAGCGCATCTTCATGGGGCCGGAGGAGAGCATGCGCATTCAGTCGAATCTCGGCTCTACGATTGCGATGGCGTTTGACGAATGCGTCTCAAACCCCGCCGAATACGACTACGCCAAGCGCTCAATCGGGCGCACCACCCGCTGGCTGGAACGCTGCAAGGCTGAAATGGCGCGTTTAAATGCGCTGCCGGGCACATTGAATCCGCACCAGCTGCTGTTTGGCATCAATCAGGGCGCGACCTTTGATGATCTGCGTATCCAGCACATGAAGGATATCGCCACACTCGATCTCGACGGCTACGCCATCGGCGGCTTGGCCGTGGGGGAGGAGACCGAGGTAATGTATCATATCATTGAGCAGGTTGAACCGTTCATGCCCAAAGAAAAGATTCGCTATCTGATGGGTGTGGGCACCCCGGCGAATATCATCGAAGCGGTCTGGCGCGGCGTCGACCTGTTTGATTGCGTCATGCCCAGCCGCAATGCGCGCCACGGGCATTTATTCACATGGAGCGGTATTATCAATATTAATAATGCCAAATATCAGAATGACGGCGGCCCTGTGGATGCTCAATGCAACTGCCCCGTCTGCCAAGACTATTCCCGCGCCTATCTGCGGCATCTGCTTAAGGCCAACGAAATGCTGGGCATGCGTCTTGCGGTACAGCACAACCTCTATTTTTATAATACGCTGATGGAAAAGATCCGCGCGGCGCTTGATAACGGGGAGTTTGAAGCCTTTCGCAACCGCTATGCTGCGCTGCTGGCCACGCGTATATAAGATCTATCTGAACAAAGACGTCCTTGCGGCAGATTTTCTCTTGATTGTTGGTATTTTTTTATGTATAATGACAATGTCATATTGAATTGAAGGGAAGAAAAAAATGGGTAATTTTATGCTACAGGCAACGAATCCGATGGGCTCTTATATTATGATGGGCGCAATGCTCGTTGTCGTTTATCTGGTCATGTTCCTGCCTCAAAGAAAGCAGCAGAAAAAAGAAGCTCAGATGCGCGCCTCGCTTGACGTCGGCGATGAGATTCTGACTCAGGGCGGCATCATCGGCCGCGTCGTCAGCCTCAAGGACGATACCATCGTAATCGAGACCGGCTCGGATCGCGTCAAGATCAGAATTCTGCGCAGCGCCGTTGCGGCCAACACCACCCCCAAGGAATAGCCGCGGAATTTGCCAAAGGCAGATAAGCTGCCTTTTTATCGGCAGTTTTGTCTTGAGCACCCTTATAAAAGCATATTTGTCCGACGCCCCGAATAAGCTTTGGTAAAGAGCTTAGGAGGGGAAGCGCGATGAAGGGCAAGGCGAAACAGCGTTCAGCCGGTAAAAGCAACAATGCGACCACGAATATGATAACCATGCTTAAAGCAGTGACGTTTGGGCTGTTGGCAACAACGGTCGTGTTACTGCTTTTCTCATTTTTAATGTGTAAAAAGGATGTTCCGTTCGTGTTGCTCAATCCATTTTCGGCGGGGCTTTTAATGCTGGGTTCCTTTATATCCGGCTATCTTGCGGCCCGCCGCATTCGGGAGCGCGGCATGATGATAGGCGCGCTCTGCGGGTTGATTATATTCCTGTTGCTGCTGCTGGCGTCGTTCATGAGCAAGTTCGACGTGGGGCTGGCCGCTTTAATTAAACTGGTCATTTCGGTGGTCAGCGGCGCGATCGGCGGAATTATTGGTGTTAATGCCAAATTTAAGAGAAAATAGTGTTTGAAAGCGCCCCTCAAGTATGCTATAATGTGTTCGATAATATTATTCGGAGGATGATTCAAATGAAGCATATTAAAACGATAAATAAGGCGAACCTTAAGGAATCGGCTGCCAAGGGTGGCTGCGGCGAGTGCCAGGCCTCCTGTCAGTCGGCCTGCAAAACCTCCTGCACCGTCGCCAACCAGAAGTGCGAGAGAAAGTAAGGCGCTGATACAGCATTTAAAGGGGCAGTTTACCTGTCCCTTACTTTTTTAAATGAATTGATAAGTTAGGATGAATACAAGAATGCTCCATCGCTATATTCAGGGCGGCTATCACATCGTCATGGATGTCAACAGCGGCGCGATCCATCTGATGGATACGCTTGGCTACGACATGACGGGCATGCTGTCGGCCCCCATGACGGAAAAGTGTCCGCAGGAACTGCTGGACAGGTTCTCAAAAGACTTTTCCGAGCAGGAAATTATCGAAACCTACGCCGAGCTTTTTGCGCTTTATCAGGCCGGAGAGCTTCTAAGCGAGGACGACTATGAAAAATACCAAAGCCTGACGGCGCTTTCGCCTGTAAAGGCTATGTGCTTGCATATTGCGCACG
>JAEWMM010000240.1 GCA_023457175.1 Bacillota bacterium
CTCTTCGGGTGCATTCCAACTGCTGTTGACGCTGCGCGGACAGTGGGATTGCGGCTCGGTGTGTCTGGGCGGCGTCTGGTTTGGCTGCCGCAACCGCTTTACCTCCGCTGGAATTGAAACCGAGGGGCTGGCGCTGCCCGATGCCCTGTACGAAAGGCTGCTGGAAACGCAGCAGACACTCTCCGCAATTCTTTAAGGAGATGGTTTGATGTCAGAGCAGGAACGTAGGCTGACTGTTGTCTGTTCCAAAGAAGCCGCCGGCCGCTTTACCGAGACGCTAAAGACGGCGCTCAACGGTTGCCGCATTGAATTTATAACGCAGCCAGATGCCGCGCAGCCGCTGCGCAACCGGCGCATTCTGTTTGCGGCGGCGCTCGATGAAACCGGCGTGAGCCCGGCGCTTTACAGGCTGCTTGCGCTGCTGAGGGGCAGCCCCGGATATCTAAAAGGCAGCGTCGCGGGTGTTTGGGTAGATGGCGCGGGAGAGCTTTATACCAAAACGGTGGGGCGCGAGTTGGTGCTGTCGGCCAACGGGGCCGGGTGCGTTTTCCCCGGTCGCCCGTTGGTGGAGGCGACAGGCACGCTGCGCAACTTCGCGGTGCAGGCTAAAAATGCCGGCTGCACGCCGGAACAGGCCTATCAACATGCCGTTGGCGATCTTATCCGCCGCATTTTAGACTTTGAACCGCCGCAGCCCAAGCAGCCCAAAATTGTGGTGCTGCATGCCTCAAGCTACCGTACGTCCAATACAATGGCGATTTGGAGCCGGGTCAAGCAGGCGCTGCCGCCCGATTGCAATATCACCGAGATCGGGCTGCGCAACGGCACGATGGAGGACTGCTCCGGCTGTCCCTACACCATGTGCCTGCATTTTGGTGAAAAGGGCGAGTGCTTTTATGGCGGCGTCATGGTGCAGGAGGTTTACCCCGCCCTGCGCGAGGCCGATGCGCTCATGATGCTGTGCCCGAATTATAACGACGCGCTGTCCGCGAACCTGACCGCCTGCATCAACCGGCTCACCGCACTGTATCGCACGATCTCCTTTGACCGCAAGGCGCTGTTTGGCGTTGTAGTGTCGGGCTATTCCGGCGGAGATATTGTGGCGGCGCAGCTTGTTTCGGCGCTATGTATGAACAAGGGCTTTTGGCTGCCGCCGGATTTTTGCCTGATGGAGACCGCCAACGACCCCGGCGCGGCGCTGGCGCTGCCGGGCATTGAGGCGCGGATCGCGCGCTTTGCGCAAACCATCAGCGGCGTGCTGTCGACACAATAAAAGCAGCGTAAGGGCTGAAGGGGCATGGGTTGGATTTCCCGGATGGATCGTCTTATCAGCCCAAAAGCGCAAGGCAAGGGTGAAAAATTTCGGGAAGAGGTCGAAACATGTAAATTTGCATGAAGTGCCGTTTTAAAACCGGAACTGTTCTGGAGACCTGTTTTGCGTCTTGCGGTGTTGTCGTCCTTAGGTAAGCGCCAGCCCGCCTGTGTTCTTCGCCTTGCCGGATACAAACATCTGCGCTTATCCTGTTTCTGTTTTCAAAGCGGTTTGACCATTTACCGCCGGGCCTTTATAGTGCCGACAAGCTAAAACGCCGATGCAATTTGCACCGGCGTTTATAAGTATGCGCTTATTCATTTTCAAACAGCTTTTTGTCCAGACCGGCGCGCTCGAGCGCCCAGATGAGCACCAGACCCAGCACCGTACACGCAACAAGCTGCCCCAGACCCACCTGAAACATGTTGACCCACAACAACGGAGAGCGCAGCGTATTGAATTCGGCGTAGGTCAGCTCCGCGCCGACAACGACGGCATTTACAATGACAGGCGGCAGCGACGCCAGCACCGGCAGACCCTTGATACGATATTTGCGCAGCCCCCGGGTCATCAGCGCGGCGGCCAGCGTGGCCGCGGTGCCAAACAGAATGTCGGCCGCGCCAAGGATATTTGCCCCCGCCGCGACACCATAGGTGTTGGTAATCAGGCAGCCGAGCGTAACGCCAACGACGCCGAGCGGTGTGAACACCGGCAGCAGGGTCAGCGCCTCAGAGACGCGCGCCTGCACCGCGCCGAAAGCCAGCGGGAGAAAGGCGATGGAGATGACGGCGTAGAGCGCCGCAATCATTGCGCAGCGGACGAGATTGCGAGAGGAGATTTTTTTCATGGGTGCCTCCAAAACATGACGCGGACAGCGGTAAAATTTATGGCAAAACCATACGCTTATCCGCGCGCCGTAAAAATGGTACGACGACACGGCGTACGGAAAGCTGCCACCATTCCCGATATACGCCTGAGCAGTATACTAGCGCAAATAAGACAATTTGTCAATTGGCGGACAGCTTTGCCACAGTCAAAATAAAGAGGGCGATTGAAGAAAAGAATGATCATGCGAACCTTAACTTGCAACTTTTTTATAGAAGAAGCTTTTGATGGAGCGTAAAAGGGGGCGCGGCATTCGCCGCGTCCCCTTGCGCACTTACATCGTCTCAGGAATATCAATCTTCAGCATGGTCAATACATTTTTAATCGTCTGACCAGTGGCAAGGCACAGATTCAGGCGTGCCTGCATCAGGCATTCGTCGTCGACCTTGCAGCGGCAGGCATTATAGAATTTGTGGAAACGGGTGGCGACTTCAATCGCAAAGCTCGTCAGCC
Organism: Bacillota bacterium; assembly: GCA_023457175.1. Lineage (GTDB taxonomy): Bacteria > Bacillota > Clostridia > Oscillospirales > Ruminococcaceae > Yanshouia. The sequence continues at coordinate 2,651 of JAEWMM010000240.1, forward strand.
GCGCGGGGTCATAATTCTTGGCTGCAGCGATAATTTCCTCAGGGAAGGCAGCCAGCGCGCGCACCAGCTCACGTTCCTCCGGCTCTTTGAGCAACAGCAGCTCGTTCGTGGTGCAATGCCGGGGCTCAACGCGCTCGGCGGCAAGGTTTTTGGCAATCGAGCAGATGCGCGCATGCGCGTACTGCACATAATAAACCGGGTTCTGGTTCGACTGCTCCACCGCGAGGTCGAGGTCAAAATCGAGCTGGGAGCCGGGCTCTCGCATATTAAAGAAGAACCGTGCGGCATCAATCGGCACATCATCGAGCAAATCAGACAGCGTAATGGCGTTGCCGGTGCGCTTGCTCATACGCACCAGCTCGCCGCCGCTCGTCAGGCGTACAAGCTGCATGAGCACGATATCCAGCTTATCCCCGCCGACGCCCAGCGCGTCAAGCGCACACTTTAAGCGCGCCACATGGCCGTGGTGGTCGGCGCCCCAGATGTTGATACACTTTTCAAACCCGCGATCAACAAACTTGTTTGCGTGGTAAGCGATATCGGCTGCAAAATAAGTCGGGAAGCCGTTGGCCCGCACCAGCACGTCGTCCTTAAGCGCCAATTGGTCGATCTGCTGCTGGCTTTTACCCTGCGCCAGCAGCGCTTTGGTCTGCACCTCGGCGTTTTTGTACCAGATTGCGCCGTCCTTCTCATAGGTGTAGCCGCGTGCGGTCAGCGTCTCAACCGCTTTTTGAACCGCGCCCGATTCGTGCAGCGACGTCTCGGAAAACCAGCAGTCAAAGCCGATGCGGTAACGCGCGAGGTCGGCTTTCATCTTTTCAATATTTTTAGGCAGCGCAAAATTGACAAGCGCCTGCTTACGCGCGTCGGAATCAAGCGCCAGAAGCGTGTCCCCATTTACCTCAATGTACTGTCCGGCCCGCACTTTAATATCTGCGCCGTGGTAGCCGTCCTCGGGGAAGGGAACGTTTTCCTCGCCCTGATAGTACTGGAGGTAACGCGCCTCAAGCGATTTGGCAAATTTCTCAATCTGGTTGCCCGCGTCGTTGATCAAAAACTCGCGCGAGACATTATATCCGGCGGCGTCGAGCGCCGCGGCCAGCCCGTCGCCGATGGCCCCGCCCCTGGCATTGCCCATGTGCATCGGGCCGGTGGGATTGGCCGATACAAACTCGACCATCACCTTTTTGCCGCCGCCAAAATCGGTGCGGCCATACGCGTCGCCCTCGGCCCGGATTCGAGCCACCACATCGGCAAACCAGCTATCCGAGACAAAAAAGTTGATAAAGCCGGGGCCCGCGACCTCGGCGCGTGAGAAATGGCTGCCCGACAGCGCGAGATTGTCAATAATCGCCTGCGCAATGACGCGCGGCGGCTTGCCGAAGCTGCGCGCGCCCGCCATGGCGGCATTCGTGGCAAAGTCGCCATGGGTGGGGTCTGCGGGCTGTTCGATTAAGAATGCGGGCAAGCCGTTTGTGGGCGCGGGCAGGTCGCCCTTGTCAATGGCCTGCTCTATCGCATTGGAAACGAGGACGCGCAACGCCTCGCTCGCAAGGGAAATTGGTCCTAGCATAAATGTGCACTCCTGTATTTTTTATAGCCTGTATTTTTATAGCCTGTATTTTGCATCAGGTCGTCATCCTTCGCCGTCGCATACCCGCGGCAGGAGTATTGCCTGTGAATTCAGTTTGCCTCGGGCTGTTTGCAGCCCTGAGGCGCAACCTTGATGATCACGCGGTTCTCGCTGGCAAGCGCGGTGTTGATATCCATGGCGTATGAAAAATCCACCTCGCCACCCGCCTCCGACAGCGTCGAGCGGATATCCCGCCCGTTGATACCCACCATAATCGCGCCGTATCCAGTGTCGTAAGAGCATTGATGACGGCAGCCCTTTTCTACAATAAGCTGCGAATTGGTCAGCCCGGTGCGCTGCATCGTGACGCGGCCCTGTTCAACATGCAGTGTGGTGCGGTGCCCCTCAAAGCCGGTGGTTTCGGTTTCGTCATAGCTTAGCCAGTAGTCGTCATTTTTTTTTTAAAAATCACCACAGGTCAAAAGCTCTACAACGTCCCTTTCGCCGTTGACGTTATAGATGCCTTTAATGGTAATCATCGCTTCCTGTTTCAAAATAAAATCTCCTTTTAAGCGCCGGTTTTTTCAGAGAGTGCCAGTTCAAGCAGGCGGGTGATCAATTCACCATAGGTCATGCCGGAAGCGATCATCATTTTGGGATACATGCTGATGGAGGTAAAGCCCGGCAGCGTATTGATTTCGTTGAGCAGCACCGTTCCATCCTTTTTCACAAAAAAATCCACGCGGGCAAGCCCCCGGCAATTCAATGTGCGGTAGACGATAAGGGCCAGCTCACGCACGCGTACGGCGCTCTCTTCAGAAATGCAGGCCGGAATATACAGCCTGGCATGGTCGTTTTTATACTTGGTGTCATAATCATAAAAACCGTCGGGGCTGACAATTTCACCGGTGGTGGGGGCGACGGGCTCAAGATTGCCCATCACGGCGCATTCGATCTCCTGCGCGGTTACGAGCTCTTCGACAATGACGCGGCGGTCTTCGGCAAAGGCCAGCTTTAACGCGGCAAAAAAGCCATCGGCGTCGTTGGCGCGCGAACAGCCCACCGACGAGCCGGAATTGGCGGGCTTGACAAAGCAGGGGTATCCAAGCGCTTGGGCTACCCGCCGCTCAGCCGCAGCCATATCCTCCTCGCGGCAGACCATCTGCCATTTGGCCATCGGCACACCGGCCTGCTCGGCCACAATGTGGGTGTAGACCTTGTCAAACCCAAGGGCCGAGGCGGTCACGCCGCAGCCGACAAAGGGAACGCCCGAAAGGGTTATCAGGCCCTGTAACGCGCCGTCCTCGCAGTTTTGGCCGTGAACGGCGGGGAAAATGACATCAATCTTAACGGTGCGCACGCCGCCCGGCTCAAACACGAGCAGCCCATGGGTATCTCTATCGGGCGAAAGCACCGCCGGGGTGGCGTTTTGCTGCCAGCCGTCCGCCGTCAGCCCTTCGGCGTCGCCATGGTAGAGCAGCCAGCGGCCCTCTCTGGTGATACCGGCCAGCACCGGCTCAAAGCAGTTTTTGTCGATGTTGTTGATGATGGAAGCCGCACTTCGCAGCGACACTTCAT
>JAEWMM010000241.1 GCA_023457175.1 Bacillota bacterium
GCATGGTGGTGATATATGCTTTTGCATCTTCAAGCGTATAGGGATAGGGCAGCCCATCCCGCAAATTATCTTGAACGTTTATATTGTTTATTGCGGCTGCAAGGTTCTCTGCATCTTCCACGCGCCAAGGCCTTATTCTACAATCCATATACATCCCGCCCCTCTTATAGTCCTGTTTACCGGCATGAACTCACCAAACCATATTTTATCAGATAAGAAAAGACGTTGCTTTCTACAAAGGACTGCGTCTCTTTGTTTGCGGCCATGGATGGAAATGGCTGTTTCAACAGACTGAGCGCCTGTTCAGTTTCAACTGGGCAGGCGCAGATAAGGATTTTTGTTTTTCTGTCTCCTGTCTATTGGCCACCTAGCGGTGATTCTTATACAAGAAGCAAACCCGAATCTTTTCCTGTGGTAAAGGTTCGGGTTTGTTTTGGCTTATTTATTCGGTTTACCAATGAGGACGGTTCAATATCATACTGCCTTGCAAATAGGGTGCCGTTCATTTTGCTCCGGAACAGGCGCTTTAATGTGCAAACTGGCTTTGGTATAAATTTTGATAAAACCCGCCGGCGGCAAGCAGCGCCTCGTGGTCACCGCGTTCGATAATCTCGCCGTCCTTGACGACCAGAATCGCATCGGCGTCCTTTATTGTCGAGAGGCGGTGCGCAATTACAAACGACGTACGCCCCTGCATCAGCGTCGTCATAGCGTTTTGAATCAGGCGCTCGGTGCGGGTATCGACCGAGCTGGTGGCCTCGTCGAGAATCAGAATATCCGGGTCGGCCAACAGCGCCCGCGCGATGGTCAACAACTGGCGCTGCCCCTGTGAGATATTGGTGGCATCCTCGCCAAGCTCAAAGTTATAGCCCCCCGGTAGCTGGCGGATGAACCGGTGCGCACAGGCGGCTCTGGCCGCGGCAATGACCTCGTCGTCGGTCGCGCCCAGCCGGCCATAACGAATATTCTCCATAATGCTGCCCTTAAACAGCCAAGTATCCTGCAAGACCATGCCAAAGTGGCTGCGCAGCTCGGCGCGGGTCATGTCGGCCAGCTTAATGCCGTCGATCGAGATATGGCCCTGCTGCGGCTCGTAAAAGCGCATCAGCAAATTCACCAGCGTTGTTTTGCCCGAGCCGGTCGGTCCGACAATGGCCACCCGCTGGCCGTTTTTTGCCCATGCCGAAATATTTTTGAGCACCGGCTCGTCGCTATAGCCAAAGGTTAGATTCTCAACGCGCACCTCGCCCTTGGCGTTCGCAATTGCCTTGGGCTGCGCGGGGTCGGGCGTCTCCTCCGGCTCGTCGAGCAGCTCGAACACGCGCTCGGCCGCCGCAACCGCCGATTGCAGGATGTTTGCGATGTTTGCAACCATTGAAACGGGGTGCGAGAACTGGCGGATATACTGAATCATCGCCTGAATGTCGCCCACCAGCAGCTTGCCGGCCGTAATCATATAGCCGCCGGCGATGGCGACGACCACATAGCCGAGGTTCGTAATAAAGATAATGACCGGCATCATGACGCCGGAGCAAAACTGCGCCTTCCACGCATAATCGTGCAGCGTATTGTTGAGCTGCGCAAAACGCTGCCGCGCCGCTTCCTCCCCGCCAAAGGCCTTGATGACCTCGTGCCCATTGTAGGTTTCTTCGATGTAGCCGTTTAACTCGCCAAGCGATTTTTGCTGGCCCTTAAAGAATTTCTGCGAAAATTTGATCAGTATGCCCGACAGGAGAACCCCCAGCGGCATAGCCGCAAGCCCTGCAAGGGTCAGCCACGGGCTGATGGTCAGCATGACGATAAAAATCATGACAATGCTTAAAAGCGAACTGAGCGCCTGGTTCAAGCTTTGCTGCAACGCATTTGCAATGGTATCGATGTCGTTGGTGACGCGCGAGAGCGTGTCGCCGTAGGGGTTTTTATCAAAGAAGGCCAGCGGCAGGCGGGTCAGCTTTTCGTCCGCGCGCTTTCTCAGGTCGTACATCGCCCGCTGGGTAAGCCCCGCAAGCATGTACTGCACGGCATAGCTTGCCGCCGACGAAATCAGGTACATAGCTGCTATGACGGCCAGAATGCGCCCGATCAGCGCCATTGAAACGCCTGCGCCCGTACCGGTCAGCATGGCCTGCGTGCCGCGGGCAATCTCATTGACCGCGCCTGAAAGCGCTTTTGGCACCAGCGCGCTGACGGCCGTAGAGGCCACGTTGAGCAGCAGCACGACCAGAAGCGATATCCAATAGGGCTTTAAAAAGCCGGTCAGACGCATAAAACTTCCCTTAAAATTTTTAGCGCGCGCCGGCGTCATCATAACCCGGCCGGCGCCGTGCCGCCCGCCCACAAACGGCTTTTGGTTTCTGTTGTTCGTCTCACTCATGGTTCATTTCCTCCGCCGAAAGCTGTGACTCGACAATCTCGCGGTAGACGGCACAGCGCTCCAGCAATTCCCGATGGGTGCCAAGCCCCACCTGTTCGCCGCCGTCCAGCACGAGAATCTGGTCGGCGTTCATCACGGTAGAGACGCGCTGCGCTACAATCAGCACCGCGGCGGCGCGCATATCCTGCCGCAGCGCGGCGCGAAGCTTGGCGTCGGTCTCAAAATCCAGCGCCGAAAAGCTGTCGTCAAACAGATAGATGTCAGGCTTGCGCACCACGGCGCGGGCGATGGCCAGACGCTGCTTCTGCCCGCCCGAGA
>JAEWMM010000242.1 GCA_023457175.1 Bacillota bacterium
ATGACACGTTTAGCTTCTAAACTCTTGGCTTTTGCTGTTGCCTTCCTTATCAATTCCTGTATGCACAAACCAAATCCCGTCTGCATTAAATCTCTCATCTTTTAATAGCACCACGGGTTAAATTAAAATGCTATGCCCATCCTTTTTACCTGTCAAAAAGGATGGGCATAGCCATGTTAAAACTGTTGATCGCTTATAGCCACAAGCTGACAATAAAAGTAGCCAGCAGGCCTCCGAGCGACATAAACACATTTGAAATACTTAATGTACGCAGCCCTGTTTTCATATCAAAGCCCATGCAATTGGTGTAGACCCAGAAATAGCTGTCGTTGACATGGCAGCACGCGCGCGCGCCGGCACCGGAAGCCAAAAAGATCAGAATGGGATCCAGCCCGAGTTGAGCGCCAATCGGCGCGGCCAATGTCGCAGCCGTAACAACCGCAACAGTGCCGGAGCCCTGCACAACCTTAAGTAAAGCGGAAATCGCAAAGGGGATTAGAATAAAGGGCAGGCCGGTGTTGATAACCATTTGCGCCAGACTGTCGCCCGCACCGGAGACCTTGAGAATCTGCCCCAAAGCGCCGCCCGCCGCGGTTATAAAGACAATGGGTCCGGCATCCTTCAGCGAGGTATCCATAATGCGCATGACCGCTTTTTTACCTAAACGTTTACCCAGCGTAGCAATTGCCAGCAAAGCGCCGATTGCCAACGCAATATTAGCATCGCCGATAAAGCTGGTGACCATCAGCGCAGGCGAATCCTTAGGAAGAAGCATGCTGCAAGTAGTGTTTAATATAATCAGAACAATTGGGAGGAGAAGCGGCATAATGGCTGCAAATGAACCGGGAAGGTCGTTGTCATCCATATCAACTTCTTTTTGCGGCTCTACATCCTCACGGAATGTATAGTAAGATTCCGGTTTATTCCTGAAATAGATCTCTGCAAAGAGCCACCCGGCAGCAGTCATTAAAACCGCCGCAAACGCGCCGTACATAATTGCGCGGCCGATGTCAATGCCGAGCATTCCGGCAGCGGCGAGCGGTCCCGGCGTCGGCGGTACGTACACATGGGTCGCAAGCAGTCCGGCAGAGAGCGAAACAGCCAGAATTGCAAGCGGGATCTTTGTCTTTTTTGAAACAGCCTTTACCAAAGGAGACAGGATAACAAACCCGGCATCGCTAAATACGGGAATCGAAACAATATAGCCGGCAATTGCCATCGCAAGGCCGGAGCGCTTCTGCCCGACAAGCTTGACGGTGTCAAGCGCCATGCGGTTGGTGCCCTTGGCCTCATCCAGATAGTTGCCAAGCATAATGCCGAAAATAATGACAATACCGATGCTTTTTACGGTGCCTGAAAAGCCGGAAACGATTGCGGCCACCACTTCGGTCGTCGGCATACCGGCCAGAACGCCCATAACAAGGGCCGTGGCAAGCAAAGCCATAAAAGCGTTGGCTTTGACTTTAAGCGCCAGGAAAAAAAGTACTGCCAGCCCAATAACAAAAACCAGTTCGATTGGCATAGTATTCCCTCCTCAAATCAATATTTTTAGTTCGCGTATTTTGCCCGAAAAAGGGGTTTGATTCCTCCCGCGTTAATGATCTGCAGGATATGGTCGCCGAGTTTCTCGCTGGGGATCGTTTCTCCGGTTTCCACAATCGTTATAATACCCGCTTCTACATCGATGCTTAACTGTTGCCCGGTTTTGACGCTTTGGCTGATTCCTTTGCTGGTAATCAGCGGCAGCCCAAGATTAATCGCGTTGCGGAAAAAGATACGCGCAAAGGATTCCGCAACGACAGCTTTCACGTTTGCATTGAGCAATGTAATCACCGCATGTTCCCTGCTGGAGCCGCAGCCAAAATTGGTTCCCGCAACCACAATGCTTCCCGGAACAAGCTTGCGTGTTTCTTGGTCAATACCCGCTAAACAGTGCTTGCCAATTTCCTTTGGCTCTACGATTGCGAGGAAGCGCCCCGGATAAATCTGGTCTGTGTCAATGTTGTTGCCTAATAAAACGGCCTGGCTCTTGATAATTTTCTCCATTATGTACCCTCCTTCCTTACAGTACTGTTCTCGGGTCGGTGATGTACCCGTTTAACACCGATGCTGCCACGGTGGCCGGAGATGCAAGGTATAAGTCTGCTTCGGTACTGCCCATGCGTCCGGGGAAATTGCGGTTGGACGCTGTGATGCACACCTCGCCGGGCGCAATGACACCGTCATGAGCGCCAAGGCAGGGGCCGCAGCCGGGCGACGCAATCGTGGCGCCGGCATCCATCAAGTCCTGTATATAGCCTTTATCGATGCATTCTCTCATGACCTGATCCGACGCGGGAACAATAATAAGCCGCACATATTCAGGTATCTTTTTGCCGCGGAGAATCTGCGCGCCAACAGCAATGTCCTCAACACGCCCGCCGGTGCAGGTGCCGATCACGCCCTGATCGATTTTGACGGCGCCGACCTCGGTCAAGGGCCGGACATTGTCAACGCTGTGAGGAACCGACAATTGAGGCGTTAGCGTACCGATGTCAAACACGTGACTTTCGGCATAGGAAAAATCCTTGTCGGTATGTTCTACCACAAAAGGCCGCACCGCTCTTTTAGCCACATAATCCAACACCGCCTGATTGGGCTGCATGTACGCGGTTTTAGCGCCCATCTCAACCGCCATATTACAGATAACCATGCGTCCGGGAACGTCGAGCGCCTCCACATAGCTTCCGGTAAAATCAATGGCCTTATAAACCGCGCCGTCCGCTTTCAACTTGCCGAGAATATGCAGGACCACGTCCTTGGGATAAACACCCTTTGGCGCTTTTCCCTCAATGCGGATTTCGATAATCTCAGGTACGCGCAACCACAGCTCGCCGCTTATCAAAATGGTAGCCATGTCCGTCGCCCCTACGCCTGTGCCAAACGCGCCAAAGGCACCATGCGTCGTTGTATGCGAGTCGGTCGCTACGACGATCATGCCGGGGTAAATAACGCCGCGTTCCGGCATAACCTGATGACAGACCCCCGCGTTAACGTCAAAGTGGTAGGTCAATTCATTTTCTTTGGCAAACCTGCGCATTTCAGCATGATTTCTGGCTGACTCAATGGTGGGGCAAGGGGCGTAATGGTCAAACACAAATGCAGCCCGGTCCTTATCCCAAACTTTTTTGCCCCCCATTTCTTTAAAGGAGTAAACCGTTTGCAGATACAGATCGTTAATTTCTGCGAAATCAACTCTGGCGTTGACGATCTCTCCGGTTATAACCGTTTCCTTTCCGCTGGCTTTTGCCAGTATCTTTTCAATTGCATGCACGAGACAGACCTCCTTAATATGACCAACTGGTATATCGTATATTGAATATCGTATACGATTTTATTTAATGATAGATAATATCTGTCAAAATGTCAATGATTTTTTGAACAAAAAATATACACACCTACAATTTTGTTGGGTGTGTATATTTATCACTTATTGTCTTGTGCTATTTTACATGCTAGTTATCGCATATGAAAGCCATCCAAAATATTTTGCATACTTCTGTTAAGATGCGCTACCATGGCTTTTCTGCCTTCCTCTGCTCTTCCGCACGCTATATGCGAAATAATAATGTCGTGTTCATCGATGGAATTTCGTCTATGCTCTTCATCCGGCACCGCCCTGCTAAAAGAAGGCCCGTTCCAAATGGTCTCGCAAAAATTATAGAGCTTCTGGCTTTTTGACGCTGTCCAGATGCTTGTATGGAACTGAGTGTTATATCTTTCGTAGGCGTTGCCTTCTGCGAGATTTTTCTCCTTGGCAATTTCAGTCTGAAGCTTTTGCAAGGGCAAGTAATCCATCTTATTCTTTATTGCCCGCGCTACCGCTTCGCCTTCCAACAACATCCGTATACCAAAGTGGTCCATTATAAAGTCCTCGTCAATTGGCTTTACAATAGCGCCCTTATTCATGCGAAGCTCGATTAAGCCTTCCGATGCCAATGTCTGAAATGCTTCCCTTACCGGGGTGCGCGATACACCCAGCTTTTCAGCCGTATCTGTCAGCGACAGTTCCTCTCCTGCAGCAATTTCTCCCGACAAAATTGCCTTGCGAACGATGGAAGCGATTTTGATGCGGGTCGGCATCATTTCCAATTGCTCCATTTAATCACCTGCCTTTAATGTGTATGCCGTATACAATATATCATTCCAAACGGGGTTCGTCAATGGAGAAAGCGAAGCATTTATACCAAAAGCCGGTCGCAAATTTGTTGCTCCAACCGGCCCTATCCTAAAAGCTTTATGATATATATAATGGGCCGCAAAGGCGCTTCAAATACGCCGATTGAGTTTATCCTTTTCGCTTATGACTTATCTTATGGGCTATTTGAAACTTTTAAGCAATCGATTCCATCGCCGCCTTTTGCGCGTGAATTTTTGTCGTGTCAAACACGGGCAGCGCGGAATCCTTTTGATGAATCAGTAAGCCAATCTCGGTACAGCCAAGAATGACACCCTCAGCACCCTTGCTTTTGAGCTGTTCAATGATGCGTATATACTGCCGGCGAGACGCATCGGATATAACGCCGAGGCATAATTCATTATAAATAACGCGGTTTACCAGCTCCACATCCGCGGCGTCGGGAATAATGACTGCGATTCCGTTGGATACCAGCTTTTCTTTATAAAAATCCTGCGTCATCGTATACTTTGTTCCCAACAGCGCCACCTTTTTGACACCCTTCTGTTTCAGCGTATCCGCAGCGGCGTCTGCAATATGAACAATTGGAATATGGATTTGCTGCTGAATTTGAGGCGCAACCTTATGCATCGTATTCGTGCAGATGACGATAAAAGCCGCGCCTGCCCTCTCCAGATTTTTTGCGGCATCCGCAAGAATATCCGCACTCCTGCCCCATTCGCCGTTCGCCTGACAAGCCTCGATCTCGGCAAAATCGACGCTATACAGCACTATTTTTGCAGAGTGCAAACCGCCCAGTTTTTCTTTAACCGTTTGATTTATAATCTGATAGTATGTTACGGTGCTTTCCCAGCTCATGCCGCCAATCAACCCTATTGTTTTCATTGTGCTTCCTCCCGCCGTTTCAATATCTAATCGAATAAGGCACGGCAAGCCGTGCCTTATTGCTATCTGCTGCCCTTGTCGTATGGAATACCCGAGGCTTTCGGCGCCATAGAGTTTTTAGAAGTAAACGCCAAAACGATTAAGGTTGCGATATAGGGGAACATTTTGTATATTTCGTTTGGAATGGGGCTTGCCGCAAGCAAAGGTATTCCCGAATAGGCCGATGCGATCGTCTTCATCAGGCCGAAGAAAAACGCCGCAAACAAAATGCGGGAGGGTTTCCATTGGCCGAAGATGAGAACGGCGAGGGCAAGGAAGCCGTAGCCGGATACCGAAGCGTTAAAGTTCGTTGAAGTGGGAATAACGAATACCAGTCCGCCGATACCGCCCAACGCACCCGATATCATAACGCCGATGTAACGCATTTTATAAACGTTGATACCCACAGAATCCGCCGCATGCGGATGCTCGCCGCAGGCACGCAGGCGAAGGCCGAATCTGGTTTTGTACAGTACAATAGATGACACAATTAAAATAAGAAAGCCCAGATAAGTCGTAATATAGGTGTTTTTAAAGAATATATTACCGATTACCGGAATATCGCCCAGCACAGGGACGCTTTCAATGCGGAACTCGTTATTAAACGGTATTTGCTGGACGGTACGAATCATTCGGGCTACATAAATGGCGAATGCCGGCGCAAACATATTGATTGCAGTGCCGCTGATGGTTTGGTCCGCTTTCATGTTGATGGCCGCATAGGCGTGCGCCAGCGAAATGATACATCCGGTTACGGCGGCAATGACAATGGCAATGATTAAAATAGGCTGACCGGGTATCTGTGACTGAAACATGCTGATAAATAAGATGCTGGTAAAGGCGCCGATAATCATAATGCCTTCAAGCGCAATGTTCCAAACGCCGCTTCGTTCAGAGAACATAGCACCCAGTGCAACTATAAGCAGAGGAATTGAAAAAAACATCATTTGTTGGATTAAAAAATAAAGGGTTTGCATTATTCCTCTCCCCCTTCCGTGCTGCTTACCGGTTCTGAAATAGGTTCTGTGTTTGCATTTGGCGCATCGTGACGACGCTTATTATGGATGGATTGAATAAAGCCTTTTAGCAGCAAAGCAAATGCACTAAAGTAAATGATAACCGAAATAATAATTTCGATAACCTGTGGAACGAAATCATACAGCTGCATATTAAATCCGCCGACATTCAGATAAGCGATGAAAATGCCGGAAAAGATGATGGCAATTGGGTTATTAAGACCGAGAAGCGCAACAGGAATGCCATTAAAACCCTCTGCCGCCAAAACGTCTAAAACCTCAATTCCTTTGCCTGAGCCCGCCAGATATAAAAGGGCGCCGCCCAAAGCGGCAAGCGCACCCGCAATCATCATAGAAAATATGATGTTGCGTTTTTCATTAATGCCTGCATATTTACATGCATCACGATTGTACCCGCATGCTTTCAGCTCAAAGCCGAACTTGGTTTTGTTTAAAATAATATAAACAAGAACGCCTATTATAATGGCTATAAAAATTCCCGCATTGACGCTTGACGCACTGTTGCCGGCTTTAAAGATTTGGTTAAGCCCCATTTTCGGAATAACCGCAGTCGCGGCAACACGTTTGGATTGGTTTTTTAATGAATCAAAAATCGTTTTGGTAACCAAATAGTTTACGGTGTACATACCGATATAGTTCATAATAATGCACGAAATGACGATATTGACGTTACGGTAAGCATTTAAAATACCGGGAAGAAGTCCCCAGAGCGCGCCCGCAAGCATCGCCATTAAAAGCGCAACAATCCAGTGCGCCGCACCGGGCAGGAATGTCCACTTTACGCCGACGTAAACGGCGGCATATGCGCCGATAATAAACTGACCGGCGGCGCCGATGTTAAACAGTCCTGTTTTATTGGCAAAACCGACCGAAAGGCCTGTCATAATAATGGGTGTTGCAAAATAGAATACCTGGCCGAGGTTTTTCATATCGGTAAAGCCGCCGATAAGAATTTTTGAAAAGCCGCCTAACGCCTGAGACGGATTGCTGACCAGCAAAACAATAAATCCAACCAGCAAGCCAATCGCAACCGCCATTAAGGAGGATAGGAAATTTGAAAAACTTTCGGTATTCAAAAGCCGATTGTAATAGCGTCCGTTAGCGTCGGAGGAACTGGCCTTCTCTTGATTTTTCATTGTTCCACACCTCTTTTCGAACCTGACATGTAGAGCCCAAGCT
>JAEWMM010000243.1 GCA_023457175.1 Bacillota bacterium
CGACGCTCATAATCATTGCCACTATTCTTTTCATACTTTTTTCCTCCAAAAATTTTACTATTATTAGCCAACGGCTTAATAATTAACTTTGTGCCCTGATAAAACCGAAAACCATGTGACAATAACGCGATAAAGGGACGAAGGGTTTGATCGTCTTCGGTTTTTAAGGCGATAATGCGAAAACTATAGAGCTTGGTATTGCCTATTCTTTTAATAAGAACCGGCTTCAGCTTTGCTCAAAATGGAGATTGCAGAGCTTGTACCAATACGCTCACAGCCTGCGTTTAAGAACATTTCGAGGTCCGGCTTGGTTTTTACGCCGCCGGCAGCCTTAATTTTTACATTTTCTCCAATGTGCTTTTTAAACAGGCGTACATCAGCCTCAGTCGCACCGCCGGTACCAAATCCGGTGGAGGTTTTAATATAATCCGCGCCGCCTTTGGTGACGCACTTGCATAACGCAATCTTTTCCTCTTCTGTCAGATAACAGGTTTCGATGATAACCTTGAGTATTTTATCGCCCGAAGCTTTTTTAAGCGCTGCAATTTCAGCCGTGACCTTATCAAAATCGCCGTTTTTGACATCGCCGAGATTAACGACCATGTCCACCTCGTTTGCACCGTCAGAAATGGCCTGCTTAACCTCCGCAACCTTTGTTTCGGTCGTATTGTAGCCTAAAGGAAAGCCGATAACGGTACAGATATTGATTTTATCGCCATAGGCTTGATGAATGCGCGCAATGTAAGACGGCGGCACACAAACCGAAGCGGTCTGATATATAATAGCCTCATCGCATAGTCTTTGAATGTCGCTCCATGTAGATACAGCTTTTAAAAGCGTATGATCTATGTGGCGGAGAATTTGGCTGTTTTCCATAAAAGCCTCCGTAAAATCTATATTTTTTTGGTGTAATATATTGCCAATTACCAATAGAATATTACCATATTTAAGATATAGTTTCAATACTTCTGGAATAAGAAGCAAAAAGAGTTTTTTTACGGCGGAAATTCCAAATGCTTTCCACCAGCTGAAGCAATTGAATTTTGGGTCATCGGCCAGCGCTAAACGGTACGAGAAATATAAAGAATGCGCCAATAAACCCAATTAAACAGGGGCTTTGATACGCACCTCTATTGTATAACATTAAACTGCTTATCCCTTATCACAGCCTTATTAAAATAAAGCGGCGGGAGATTTGCCTTGAAAAACCTCACCACACAATGCTACAATTGAATGGCGAGGTGATACAATGCCCTTCAATTCCTTTGAAAATTACCCCATGTAATGGCGGCCGAGTTTGGACAAAACCAGGCGTTCTTTATATCGTGCACTGGCACAGCAGCTGGAGTCTGATATACAAAGCGGTGCGCTGCATCCCGGCGACAGGCTGCCCTCGCAACGCGAACTGGCGGATTTTCTGGACATTAATGTGAGCACCGTTTCTAAAGCGTTTAAGCTGTGCGAGCTCAAAGGACTACTGTATGCCGCGGTGGGCAGCGGAACCTTTGTGGCCTACGATGCGCTGTCCAGCGGCAATCTTCTGATTCGCCATGACAGAGCCGCCATCGTCAACATGGGGCCTGCTGCGCCGGAGCCCTCCAGCAATGAATCCCTGCTGAAGATGGCTCAGAAAATGCTGAATGAACCGGACGCCCGACGACTGTTCAGCTATTATGCGCCCGGTGCGGATGAATGGCAAAAAGATGCCGCCGTAAAGCTGATGCACTGCTGCGGGCACCGTGCAAAGAGAGATCAAATTCTGTTTTCTAACGGCGGACAAAACGCCCTGTCCGCCGTTCTTGCGGCGCTATTTTGGCGAGGTGACAAAATTGCGGTAGACGACCATACCTATCCGGGAATCAAGACCGCCGCCGCAATGTTCGGTATTCAGCTTGTTCCCATACCAAGCGGGCAGAACGGCATGGACACCGGAGCGTTGGAAACACTTTGCAGAACCGAAAAAATCCGGGGAATTTACCTGATTCCCGCCTGCCATAACCCCACCACCGCTGTTATATCGGAGGAAAAGCGCGCCCAAATTGCGCGGATTGTGAAGAGCTGCGGCTGTATTCTTATTGAGGACGGAACCTACCAAATTCTCCACAGCGGCAACCGGGGGATTTCTGACCGCGTGCCGGAGCAGGGTATTTATATCGTCAGTCTCTCAAAAGGCCTTGCGCCGGGGCTGCGGCTGGCCTACCTGTCTGTGCCCCCAGCGTGGAAAGCTGCAGTAACCGACGCCCTTTACAGCCTGAATGTCGCTACTGTGCCCATGATGGCGGAGCTTGCCGCCCGGGTCATCGCTTCGGGGCAGTTCGAGGCGGTCATCGACCGGCACCGGCAGCACACGCGAGAGCGCAATAAAATCGTCAACCGTTATTTTGCGGCGGATTGCTGCCTCGGCTCGGACGAGAACATTTTTCGTTGGCTGATGCTGCCGGACAAATACACCGGCTTTGACTTTGAGGCGCTTGCGCTGTCTAACAATGTTCAGGTTTTCGGCGCAGAACGCTTTGCGGTGGGTAATACGCCCCCAGCCCGTGCGGTACGCCTTGCCGTCTGCTCTCCCGACAGTCCGGAGCATTTGGAGACGGGTATTCAGATTTTGGCAAAGCTGCTTGCGACATAATACCGTCGATAATTGTATGCCATACAATTATGTTATTGTACGGCATACAGTTTGGCGGTATACTGTACCTCAGAAGCTTATACAAATAGGAGCCGTTATGAATAAACATTTTTTATCCGGAATGAAGGCCGCCATTCCCGCCTGTCTTGGCGTTGTTCCGGTCGGCATTTCGATCGGGCTTTTGGCGGTGCAGGCGGGGTTGTCCGGCCCCGAGGCAATCTTGATGTCCGCCATGGTTATGGCCGGATCGTCGCAGCTCATGTCCATCAGCATGATGACCCAGGGGGCGGCTATATCCGCGATTATTCTGGGCACCTTTCTCATCAATCTGCGTCATCTGGTGATGAGCAGCTCTACTATGCGGCGGATCAAGGGAGCAACGCTCCTGCAGCGGTTGGCTGGGGCCTTTGCGCTGTGCGACGAGTCCTTTGCCATATATGCGCTGTCTGAGGACGACAGTTACCCTTTCCTGCTGGGGGCGAATACCGCGCTGTACGGCACCTTTGTCGTCAGCACGGTCATCGGCTGCCTGATGACCGGATTCCTGCCGCAAATTGTTATTGACAGCTTCGGCGTAGCGTTCTATGCGGCCTTTTTAGGTCTGCTGCTCCCCAGCGTCAGGCACAATGGCAGACTAATCATGCTGGTGGTGATGACAGCGGCGCTGAATTGGCTGTTGCAGCGTTTTCTTCCGACGAGCTGGTCGGTGATTCTGGCAATGATGCTGGGTGCGCTCGCCGGCGTATTTCTGGTAGAGGATGAAGCCGCACCGGTAAAGGAGGCAGGCGCCGTATGAATTATCCGGTCGTTTTTTTAATACTTGGAATGTCTGTTGTAACTTACATACCCCGCGCTCTGCCCGCCGTTGTTATTGACCGGCTAAAATTTGGCCCCAAAGCAGAAAAGTTTTTGCGGCTGATTCCCTATACCGCTATGGCAGCCCTGATTTTTCCCGGCATCATAGCAGTAGATGGAAACCGGCCGGAAATCGGCCTGGCAGGGGGTGCCGCGGCCGGGATTCTGGCTTGGCTGAAATGTCCGGTCATTGTCTGTGTAGCAGCGGCAATCGGAGTGGATATGCTGATTTATTCGGCTTTTTAACTATTTTTTCTCTGTATCTGGCTGGGCGCATAGCCGGTGCGTTTTTTGAACAAACGGCTGAAATGAAGGGGATCAGCATACCCCACCGCATCTGCTGCCTCCGTCACAGTACAGCCCTGCTCACGCAAAAGCCTGGCAGCCATATTGATCCTGTAATCGATGAGAAAATCAATGGGCCTGCACTGGGTATATT
>JAEWMM010000244.1 GCA_023457175.1 Bacillota bacterium
CTTTCAGGCGGGCAGGCTGGTCTACGACCGCGCGCCCGATTAAAGACGCAGGAAGGAAGGGGACAGGGATGTTAAACAATGCGGCAGACCGCCTTGCGGCGGCAATTGCAAGGGTCAAAAACCCGACCGCGATGGGGCTGGACACACAGGCAGGGCACCTGCCCGCCGAATTTGCGCCCAAAGACAATTCAGACGCGGCCATCTGTGAGGCGATTTTAAATTATAACAAGGCGTTGCTCGACGGCATGGCCGATCTGATCGGCTGCGTCAAGGTGCAGGTCGCCTATTATGAAATTTACGGCGTGGCAGGCATGCGGGCCTTTGCCGAGACGCTGGCCTACGCGCGGCAGTGCGGCTATGTCACGATTGCCGACTGCAAGCGCAACGATATCGGTGCGACGGCGGGCGCCTACGCGCGCGCCTATTTAAACCCCGAGGGGGAATTTTTCAGCGATTTTGTTACGGTCAACGCCTATCTCGGCGTCGACGGCATCGCGCCGTTCATCGATGAGGCCAAGCAGCACGGCGGCGGCATCTATGTGCTGGTCAAAACCTCGAATCCCTCGGGCGGGCAGCTTCAGGACGTTGTGACCGCCGACGGGCGCAAGATCTACGAGCTGATGGCCGATCTGGTTAGCGGCTGGGGCGAGATGCTCATAGGCGAGAGCGGCTACTCCCCGGTCGGGGCGGTTGTTGGCGCGACGTGGCCGGCCGAGTCGGCGGCACTGCGCAGCCGTATGCCGCACACCCCGTTCTTGGTTCCGGGCTATGGCGCGCAGGGTGCGACCGGCAAGGATTTAAGCGGCTGCTTTGACACAACCAAGGGCGGCGCGGTGGTCAATGCCTCACGCTCGCTGCTGTGCGCGCATCAAAAGCGTCCTGAGCTGCATTGGCTGGAGGCGGTGCGCGCCGAGGCGGTGCGCATGCGCGACGATATTACCGCCGACTATAGCGAGGGGGCGTAAGCGCATGCCGTTTATGGCTAAAATTTTAGAAAAAGGCCCGCTTGGCCGCGACATGGTCCGGTTTGTACTGCACGCGCCACAGGCGTTCACGCAGCCGGTGCTGCCGGGCATGTTCGTGCATATCAAGGTACCGGGCGACAAAGCGCATCTTCTGCGGCGGCCGATCAGCATTATGGATGCCGACGTGAAAGATGGCAGCCTCACGCTGGGCATTCAGCCCAAGGGAGACGGCACGCAGCGCATCTGCGCGCTGAAGGTCGGCGACGAGATGGATATTATCGCACCGCTGGGCAACAGCTTTACGCTAAACGGCGCTAAGACGGTCTGGGCGTTGGGCGGCGGCGTCGGCGTAGCGCCGATGCTGTTTGCCTGCCATGCTTTTTCTGAACAGGCAAAAATGACGGCGCTGCTGGGCTTTCGCACCGCCGAGCAGGTCTACGCCGAGGGGGATTTCGCACCCTTCGCCGACCTGATGATCTGCACCGACGACGGCTGCCGGGGCTTTAACGGTACGGTGATCGACGCGGCGAAAGAAAGAATCGAGCTGCCCGAGCTGATTCTCGCCTGCGGGCCGGCGCCGATGCTCAAAGCCGTGCAGGCGTTTGCCCTAGAGCGCAATATCCCCTGTCAGCTCTCGCTGGAGCAGCGCATGGGCTGCGGCTACGGCGCCTGCCTGACCTGCGCCTGTAAAACCAAGAGAGCCGAGGGCGAAGAGACGTTCGCACGGGTTTGCGCCGACGGCCCGGTCTTTGACGCAAAGGCGGTGGTGCTATGAGTCGTCTTGATCTGTCGGTCAACCTGTGCGGCGTGACGCTGAAAAACCCGATTATCGCGGCTTCCGGAACCTTTGGCTTCGGGCGCGATTTCACCCGCTTCTATGATATCGCGCGGCTGGGCGGCATCTCGGCCAAGGGCGTGACGCCCAAGGCGCGCGCGGGCAACCCGCCGGTGCGCATTGTCGAGACGCCAAGCGGCATCCTAAACGCCGTCGGGCTGCAAAATCCGGGCATCGACGCGTTTTTAGAAACCGAGCTGCCGTGGATGCTTGAGCAGGGAGCAACGGTGCTCTGCAATATCTCGGGCAACACGCTTGAGGAATTCTGCCAGATGGCGCGCAAGCTCGATAAGAGCGGCGCGGCGTTTATTGAGGTAAACGTGAGCTGCCCGAACATCCACGCAGGCGGTAAGGTTTTTGGCAGTGACCCCGACAGCATTCTGACCGTGACCCAGACGGTGCGCTGCTGTACGACAAAGCCGATTATCATTAAGCTCTCGCCCAATGTGGCGGATATCGCCGAAATGGCGGTTGCCGCACAAGAGGGCGGGGCCGACGCCGTATCGCTGATCAATACCATCACCGGTATGGCCATCGACGTCAACACCCGCAGGCCGGTGCTCGCCAATATGACCGGCGGCCTGTCCGGCCCCGCTGTTCGTCCGGTGGCGCTGCGCATGTGCTATCAGGCGGCACAGGCGGTGTCCATTCCTGTCGTGGGCATGGGCGGCATCATGACCGGTGAGGATGTCGTCATGTTCCTGCTTGCGGGCTGCGCGGCGGTGCAGGTGGGCACGGCGAGCCTCGCCGACCCGACGGCTTGTGTGCGCATCCTCGACGAGCTGGAGGATTATATGAACCGCAAGGGCATCAAGCAGGTTACCGAGCTTGTGGGTGCCTTGATAACCGAATAACCGGAGGAAATTTTATGACAAGAGAAGAAAAAATTCAGCTTTTAAAGGATGCTCAGGTGCTTCAGACCGGGCATTTTCGCCTGACGTCGGGCCGCCATTCCGACCAGTATATGCAGTGTGCCCGCGTCTTTGAGGACGCCAAATACGCCGAGCCGATCTGCAGGGACATCGCCGACGCGTTTCGCGAGAAGAAGATCGACCTCGTCATCGGCCCTGCCATCGGCGGCGTTATCATCACCTACGAGGTGGCGCGGCAGCTTCATGTGCGCAACATCTTTGCCGAGCGCGAAAACGGCGTCATGACGCTGCGTCGCGGCTTCGCGATTGAGCCGGGTGCGCAGGTGCTGGTGGTAGAGGACACTATTACGACCGGCGGCTCGGTCAAAGAGGTCATTGCGCTGGTCAAGGAAAAGGGCGGTGTGGTTGTCGGCGTCGGCTCGGTGTTCGACCGCTCGAACGGCGCGGTCGACTTCGGCGTGCCGCTGCACGCGGCGGTATCTATGGAGGTTGTCTCGTATGAGGAAGCCGACTGCCCGCTGTGCAAGCAGGGCCTGCCGATTACCAAACCCGGCAGCCGGGTATTCAACAAGTAAAGCGCTCTGATTTGCAAACGCCCCTGTTTTGTGCGATGGCACAGAACAGGGGCGTTTACGTTGTGAAGCTATTTTTTAGCCGAAGCATGCAGCGCGGCGTGGCTTGCGCCCGAAATAATGCTGCAAATCAGCTGCGAAAGCCGTTCCAGCGGCACCTGATCCGCATTGCCGATCCATGACTCTAAAATAGAAACGGTGCCGGAAGCGATAAAATCCATAAAGCAGATTAAAAGCTGCGGATCTATGTCGCTGCGGCTTTGCAGTTGCTCGCCCCACATGTCGCGCAGGCGGGTGCGAAAATTGAATACGAGATGCACATGCTCGCCCGACTCAATCAGGAGCTTGAAAAACGGCTGGTCGTTTTGAATTTCGAGGAACAGCTTTTCAAAAAACGGCGCAGGGTTTTCAAGGCCGTTCCAGATGTTGTCTCGATCAATGAGGCTGAATAGTCGTTCTAAAAATTCATCCTCAAGGTCGCGCAGTACCGAGTCGATATCCGCGTAGTGGTTATAAAAGGTCTTTCGATTGACATCGGCCAGCTCGGTCAGTTCGCTGATCGAAATTTTTGAAACCGGTTTTTCTTTCATAATGGTCAGAAGGGCCGATT